>CAJTZH010000004.1:0-35725 GCA_910584325.1 uncultured Lachnospiraceae bacterium
AAGTACGGGAATTCCTAAAGAATACACCGCTGACAATGAGCAACAGTGACTTTGCGGCAGCCTATGAAGTAATGCATACGAAGTGCAGCAGCAGCCTTGAGGGAGCAGACGCCCGGATGGATAAGATTCTGGGAAATATTAAGGGAGCGGAAAAAATAAGCGCGGTATTCAGCAAGGACCCGGTCAATCTAAGTACCGGAAATTTTATATACGACCATACGGATTTAGAAATAAAGGGAGTTGTGCCGTTCCGGTTCAGCCGTTTTTATAATGCGGTCAACCACAGAAAGGGAGCGCTTGGAAGAGACTGGAACCACAATTATGAGGTACGGCTTATCACAGAGGATAAGGAACTGGTGTTTATCCGCGAGGACGGCAAGGAAGAGCGTTTCATAAAAGCCTCAACAGGGGAGTATGTGTCTGTGTATCACAGTAACGGGGTGCTGTCCGAGACAGAAGAAGGATATATTTATGAGACAAAGGAGCAGGCAAAGTATTACTTTGATAAAGACGGCTGCTGTTTAAGAAAACAACAATCGGAATATGTGTATACAGATTTTATATATTCGCTTGAAAATGTATGCAGACCGGGAAGTGAAAAAAGATTAGTTAAAATAGAAAGAAACACTGGTGAGGCTTTCATTTTGGAATACGCTGAGGACGGTTATCTTTCAACAGTCACGGATTATGCCGGAAGAAAGGTATCTTATCGGGTAGATAATGATATATTAAAGGCAGTAAGCACGCCTATGGGGGATTGGTATACTTATATATATACTGGCGATGGTAAACTCAAGAGTGTAACCGATCCGAGAGGAATTTTGACAGTCGAAAATGAATTTGATTCTCAAATGAGGACAATACTGCAGAAATTTCCTGATGGCAGTCAGATGTCATATCAATATAATGATGAGAAAAGAGAAATTGAGCTGACGGAAAGAAACGGAAGTAAAGTTATATATGTGCATGATGAAAACTATCGTGATATTCGTCATATATATTCAGATGGAGAGGAAAAATTTGAATATAACAAATTAAATCAAAAAACGCTTGTAGTAGATAAATTGGGGAACAAAACACAGTTTGGGTATGACAGCAGAGGAAATTTAACACGTATTATCAATGCACTTGGAATTAAAACAGAATTACAATATAACAAACATGATAAGCCAGTGTATATGGCTGTGAATGGAATAGAAAAGGTAAGATATTATTATGATGAAAAAGGAAATATCAATGAAGTAAAAGATGCTTTAGGAAATGTGTTTAAACTTAGATATGATGAAAAAGTAAGACCTATAAATTTTATACAGCCTGATGGAAGTGAACTTAAAGTTTCATATGATGGCAGAGGAAATATTATTTCATTAGTAAGTGATAGTGGTAAAACGGTGAAATATGTTTATGATTCATTAAACCAGGTAATAGAGACGATAGACGGAAATGGACATTCTACAAAATATGAATATGATGCAAACGGGAATGTTATAAAAGTTGTTAATGCATTAGGAAAAGTTAGAAGATATGAGTATAATAAAAATAATAAAGTTACCAAGGTTGTAGATTTTGATGGAAGTGAAATTAGGAGAGAGTATAATTCATTAAATTTGTTATCAAAGTCCATAGACCAACTTGGAAGAGAGACGAATTTTACATATGATGCTATGTGGAATCTGGCTAGAATTGTTTTACCGGATGGGAGCAAAACAACATATTTGTATGATGAATATAATCGGCTTGGGAGAATTAGGAATGTAAATGGAGATATTGTCAGATATACATATGATGCAAATGGAAATCGTATTGCAGTGGAGGATGAGGAAGGAAATAAGACAAGTCTTTGTTATGATGCGTTAAAGAGACTTACAGAAGTAAAATGTGCAGACGGAACAAAAATAAACTATGAATATAATTGTGATGGACAGGTTACAAAGATATGGGATTCCACCGGAAACTATGTTTGTATGATATATAATGATGGGGAACAGCTTGTAAGAGAATATAATCAGGCGGGAGAAAGCAGAGACTATACCTACACAAAACTTGGTAAAGTCGAAACAATTAAGAATGAGACGGGATTAATAACGCAATATGTATATGAAATGGGAGGATTGCTTAAGGAAGTAATATATCCTGATGGTAATAAGGCGTGTTATGAGTATGATGCAAATGGAAATATAAAAGAATATATAGATATAGGAGGATTGCGCAAACAATATGTATATGACAGCCTAAATCAAATGACAGATATTATTGATAGTGAAGGTTTTAAAAAGCATTACTGTTATGATAGTATAGGAAATGTCATCAGTGAGACAGACGAAAAAGGAAATAAAACAGCATATGAATATTCTTTGACAGGAAAACTTATTAAAGTGACAGATGCATGTGGAAATAGAACGGAGTATCAGTATGATTTGCAGGATGAATTGATTGAGGTGCGTAGATATGGTACATCTGAGGTAGAAGGAAGTAATGAGGATGCAAACTGTCAAATAACAACATACGAAAGAAACTTCATGGGAGAAGTAACAAAAATAACTGATTCTATGGGACAGAGTGAGATATTGAGTTACGATAAGAGGGGAAGACTGATAAAAAAAATAGACAGAGAAGGCTATTTGACAAGGTATGGTTATGATGTTAAGGGGGATTTACAACATATTCAGTATGAGGATGGAAGGGAAGTAAAACTGAGTTATGATGCGCTTCACCAGTTGAAGGAAGTAGAAGACTGGCTGGGGATTACTAAAATTGAAACAGATGCAAGAGGAAACGTGACTCGGATAACTGGACCAGAGGGTGAGAGTATTACGTATACATATACGCCTAGTGGACAAAGAAAAAGCATGGTTTATCCTGATAATGCAAAGATTGAATATGAGTATGACAGATTTGGGAAGATAACTGCGTTAATACAGAATGATAAAGTTATTACATATGGATATAATACGTCGGGGCGTCTATGTAAAAAGAATTATCCAAACGGTATGGAGACAACCTACAGTTATACGGCTAGGGGACAGATAGAAAATCTTGTTCATACCGATTCACAGGGAGTTCTTGATAGGTATACATTTCGATATGATGAATGTGGCAATAAAATATCTGTCGAGAAAGAACGGAGAGGACTAGATGCTGAAAGCGGATTTTATCAATATAGCTATGATGCTTTAGGGAGGATAGAACAGGTAATAAAAGACGGAACACCACTAAGAAGCTATACATATGATGCCTTTGGCAATAGGAAAAGTTTTGTAGAAGGTGAGAGGCTGACAAGTTATGTATACAATGATTTAAACCAGTTAATAAGCAAGAAAGATATGCAGGGAGAAACCTTATACCAGTATGACCGAAGAGGAAATCTTTGTCGTGTTTTGGAAAATAATAAAGTTAAAGATGAGTATACATATGGTGCAATTAACCGTCTGGAGCAAATGACGAATTTCCAAGGACAGACGGCATGTTATATTTATAATGGATTAGGATATAGAGTTGGTAAGGAACTGCAGAATGGCACACTGAGTTCGACGGATAGAATTAGATATGTTCTAGATTTCACAAGAAGCTATGACAATCTGCTCCAGAAGAAAGAGGAAAATCATATCCAGAACTATTTCTGGGATATGGGAATGGCGGTGTTATCGAGTGAAGAACAAGAGAAGGAAGCTTATTATCTTCTAGATGACCTAGGGAGTCCAATACGCCTAATGAGCTATAAGGGTGGTTTAATTGATAGTTACGAATATGATGAATTTGGACGTGATATATACGGCAATCAGGCGGATAAACAGCCATTTGGATTTACGGGTTATCAATATGACCGGATATCAAAATTATATTTTGCGCAGGCAAGAGAATATGACAGCAGTATTGGAAGATTTTATGCGGCAGACCCATATAAAGGAATACAATCAAATGCAGATACATTAAATGCTTATTTATATTGTATTAATAATCCGTTGATATATATTGACCCGTGGGGATTTGCTCCTGCATGGCTTGAGGGGATTTGGGTACATATGCAGATAGAGCGAGAGTTAATAACGAATCGGTATGGATGTGCCAATGCTACATCGAATGTAAGAATACCGGGGGCTGGTTTAGGACCTACAGGACTTGGAATTGCAGATTTGGTGGTGTATAAGCGAGGTTATGTAGAAATATATGAGATAAAACCGTGGACATGGTCTACAGGATATTTGAATGGTCTTGCGAATGACCAATTGAACCGATATATTGATAACTATCCTATAACTTATAAAGTAAATGCAGAATTTGGAAGGGATTGTTTTGTAGAGTCAATCCCATATTGGAAGGATAAAACCAGAACGTTAACATATTGGTCTGATGGAGACGGGTTGATATATTATTTTCTTAGTCCAAAACCAGAACCAGATCCGAAACCTGTACCGGCACCAGCACCGGTTCCTGTGCCTGAAAAAAAGACGGATTTTAACCCTGTTATTATAGGGGCATGTACATTGGCAGCAATATATACAATTGCAACGTTGGCAGAGGACTTGTTTACAGGGGGCGCAGGAATAGCGGATGACTTTACAATACCACTGGTATGGTCATGGGCATTAGCTTTATAAAGTGAAAAGAGGAAAAAGTAATGGTAAAAAGAATCAATAAAGCAAAACTGATAAAACAATATATTGGTGAGGTCATTAAAGAATACGGATTTCAATACGCGGGTTCGCAGGCAGGTATTATATGGCTTTTTGAAAGGCAAAAGAACGGTGTAAAACAAGAAGTATATTTGCAGGAAATACGGTTCGTACATATGGTGACAATGCGTTTTCAGTCATATACATACGGCTGGGAGAGACCGATACAACCGGGGGATTATGTGGAAAAGTATAGGAATCAGGAATTCTGGGAGTATCATACCGAGGAAGAATATATAGAGATTTTAGAGGAATTTGCAAATATCTTAAAAACGCATGGTATGGAAATGCTTGAAAAGATGCTCGTTCCGGCAGATTCAATATATCCGACAGAGGAAATGGAGAGGAAACTTTTTGAGTCGTATTCATCGTTGATAAAGGAAGCTCATATCAGATATCCTTTTGAAAGAACAGGAGAAGAGGCTGTAAGAAAAGTTAGCGAATTAATTTGTCAAAGTAAAGATAAGAATTATGAGGAGGTAAAGGATTTTCTGATAGAGATGGCAGCCATATACATGGAAATATTTATGAATGATATGGGGGGAAAAGTAGTATTGGAGCAGGCATCCGGACAGAAAATGTGTATTCTTAGATATACAGGGAGGTCGGGAAAACGATTTTTTGGACCTCTGTTAAATGTTGTTAGAAGATGGAGAGATTTTCATAGGAATTTAGATGCAGAAGATTGGTTAATGAATAAATATCATGATTTGCAAAGATAATTAGTTTGTTTTGAATACTTTGTATTTTACAACTAATTTAGAGGGAAAAGTAATACGGAATGGACAGAATATTTAATCAAAGCTACATAAAAAATTTATGTGAAGAACTAAAGCAGTCAATGAAAGAACTGAAGGCGCAGATGAATATCATGGAGAACGTGGCGGACAATGCCATAAACGCCATGAACCAGGTGCCTTCCGATGTGATGGATTCCTCCATAGAATCGGAAGCAAACGCATTAAAGAGCAGGATTGCGGATATTGATATCGAAGCGTTTGAGAAAAAAATAGAAATATGCGAGCTGAGAGCGACACAGCTGATTCCGGATGCTGACGCGGAGTACCGTGAACAGATAGATGAACTGATGTGTACGATAAAAAACATCAGGGAGGCAGCAGCCGAAGTACGGGAATTCCTAAAGAATACACCGCTGACAATGAGCAACAGTGACTTTGCAACAGCCTATGAAGTAATGCATACGAAGTGCAGCAGTCTTGAGGGAGCGGAAAAAATAAGCGCGGTATTCAGCAAGGACCCGGTCAATCTAAGTACCGGAAATTTTATATACGACCATACGGATTTAGAAATAAAGGGAGTTGTGCCGTTCCGGTTCAGCCGTTTTTATAATGCGGTTAACCACAGAAAGGGAGTGCTTGGAAGAGACTGGAACCATAATTACGAAGTAAGGCTTGTCATGGAGGATAAGGAACTGGTGTTTATCCGTGAGGACGGCAAGGAGGAACGTTTCATAAAAGCCTCAACAGGGGAGTATGTGTCTGTGTATCACAGCAACGGGACGCTGTCCGAGATGGAAGAAGGATATATTTATGAGACAAGGGAGCAGGCAAAGTATTACTTTGATAAAGACGGCTGCTGTTTCAGGCAGGATAACGGGGAAGGAACCGGCATTGTTTTATATTATGAGGATGTATGCGAACCGGTATCAGAATGTAACACCAAAATGATGCCAAAAACAAAAAGGCTGATAAAGATTGAAAGAAACACAGGAGAAGCATTTTACCTGCGTTATAACGAATCAGGGCATCTTGCGTCCGTAACCGACCATGCGGGAAGACAGATTACATACGCCATGGAAGGGGAGCTGCTTACAGGAGTTACCACCCCTGCGGGGCACAGGATGCGTTATGAATATACATCTGACGGGAAACTGAAAGGTGTGACGAACCCAAGGGGAATCAGAACCGTTGAGAACGAGTTTGATTCCAAAATGAGAACGACACTGCAGAAATTTCCAGACGGCGGTCAGATGTCCTATGCATATGATGATGAAAAAAGGGAAGTGGAGCTGACGGAGCGAAATGGAAGCAAAGTCACATATGTACATGACAAGCAGTACCGGGATATCCGGCATATATATGCGGACGGAGAGGAACGGTTTGAATATAATAAGCTCAACCAGAAGACGCTTGTCGTGGATAAGTTTGGAAACAGGACGCAGTTCGGGTATGACAGCAGGGGAAACCTGACGCGTATTATTAATGCGCTTGGGGTAAAGACAGAGATACAGTATAATCAGTTCAATAAACCGGTAAGAGTAGCGGTCAACGGCGTGGAGAAAATAAGAAACCGGTATGATGAAGAAGGGAAACTTGTTGAGAGCAGAGACGCGCTGGGGAATGTACAGCGTCTTGAGTACGAGGCAAAGGGAAGACCGAATAGGCTGATACAGCCGGATGGAAGCGAAATTGAAGTTTTTTATGACAGAAGAGGAAATATCAGCAGACTTGTTGACGGTAACGGCGCTGTCACCAGGTTTGTTTATGATGCGTTAAACAGAGTTACAGAGGCAACGGACGGAAACGGAAATACCACAAAATATGAGTATGATGCAGGTAATAACATAGTAAGGGTAGTGAATGCCGAAGGCAGGGAAAGAATTTACGAATATAATGAGAGCAACAAAGTCACAAAAATCGTAGATTTTGACGGAAGTACTGTCTGTCGGGAATATAATGTGCTGAATAGACCGTCCAAGGTGATTGACCAGTTAGGACGGGAAACGCTTCTTACTTATGATGCAATGTGGAATCTCGCGCGCGTGGTACAGCCGGACGGGAGCAGGACAACTTATTTATATGATCAACATAACAGACTGGGAAGAATCAGAAATGCAAACGGTGATGTAGTAAGATACACTTATGATGCTGCCGGCAACAGAACAGGCATTGAGGATGAGGAAGGAAATAAGACAGAATTTACATATGACGCGCTGGGAAGACTGACGGAAGTAACGGAGGCTGACGGAAGTAAAATCCACTATGTATATGACGCAGAGGGTAATGTTACGGAAGTGGTGGATGCAGCAGGCGGCAGTGTAAGGATGGAGTATAATGAAGCAGGCCTTCTTGTCAGGGAAACAAATCAGGCAGGGGAGAGCAGAAGTTATACATATACATGTCTTGGAAAGACAGCAAGTGTTACAGATGAAGCAGTACTTGTGATAAATTATATTTACGCACCGGGCGGACGGCTGAAAGAAATTTTATATCCGGACGGAACCAGGGAAAGTCTCGCGTATGATGCGAACGGAAACTTAACGGAGCATACAGATCAAAGAGGATATTGTCTCAAATATTTCTATGACAGCCTGAACCGGCTGATATCAATTTGCGATTCGGAAGGTTCCTGTAAACAATATGAATATGACTGCGTAGGCAATATTACCCAAATGACAGACGCATTAGGAAACATAACTGTTTATGAATATTCACTGACAGGACAACTCATCAGGGTAACAGATGCCAATAAAAATCAGACAGAATATCAGTATGATGGGCAGGATCGGTTGTTGGAAATTCGTCAGTATGGAGAGGCTGGAGAGGAAGCCACACAAAAAGAATGCCGGATAACCAAATATGAGAGAAACCCGTTAGGACAGATAACAAAGATTATTGATTCTTTGGGACAGAGCGAAACCTTTTCATACAACAGAAAAGGACAGCTGATTGAAAAACTGGATAAGGAAGGGTATCTCACCCGTTATGGCTATACGGTTCAGGGGGATGTAAATCATATTCAGTATGCGGACGGAAGGGAAGTCAGGTTAAGTTATAACCCACTTCGACAGCTTCAGCAGATAGAAGACTGGCTTGGAATAACAAGAATTGAAATGAATGCTGTAGGAAGAACTGTTAAGATAACAGGTGCAGACAACAGGGAAATATCGTATACATATGACGCGGCGGGACGAAGGACAGCAGTAACATATCCTAACAGCACCAAAGCAGAGTACCGGTATGATGAAATAGGGCGTCTTGCTGCGCTTATCCAAGATGATAAGACAATAAAATATGGTTATGATGAGAAAGGCAGCCTAAACAGAAAGACATTTCCAAACGGTATGGAAACGACCTACAGTTACACGGTTAAGGGTCAGATCGAAAGCTTGACACATTGTGATGGCGAGGGCATTCTTGACAGGTACACATACGGATACGATATCATCGGAAATAAGACAAGCATTGAAAAGCGAAGACGGGGACTGGAAGAGGAAAGCGGACTTTACACGTATACTTATGATGCAATCGGAAGACTGGAAGGAGTTGTAAAGGACGGAAATGCATTAAGAACGTATACTTATGATGCCTTCGGCAACAGAACAAGCCTTACACAAGCAGGCAGTATAACGAGATATTCATACAATGCGTTGAACCAGTTGCTATCAAAGAAAGACGCGCAGAATGAAATGGTATACGAATATGACAAACGAGGCAACTTAGCCCGTGTGCTTAAGAACGGGCAGATACAAAACGAATATGTATACGGAGCAATCAACAGGCTTGAAGAGGCATGGAATGCAAAAGGTGAAGTATCACGGTATATTTATAACGGACTGGGGCACAGAGTGGGCATGGAAACAGGAAAGCTGCAGCCGAATGTAACAAAAGATGCATCATGGAGCAGCCTTGACCCGGTAAAGAAGCTTGAAAGTGCCGTTTTCAGTCCAACCGGAAAAATAGACTATGTGGTAGATTTAACGAGAGAGTACCATAATCTTCTTCAGAAATGTGAAAGCGGTCATACGCAGACATATCTGTGGGACGGCAATGTTGCAGGTATGCTTGAGGAAGGAACTACAGACGGAAGCTATTATCTTCAGGATGAAATGGGAAGTCCGATACGTCTTGTTGATGAAACGGGAACTGTAAGAGAGGATTATGGTTATGACGAGTTCGGACAGGATTTGTACGGCAATCAGGGAGAAATACAACCGTTTGGCTATACGGGATACCAATATGATGCCATAGCGGGAACGTATTTTGCCCAGGCGAGAGAGTATAGGGCAGGTGAAGGAAGATTTGGCGGAGAGGATATCTTGGTATACTCACGACAAAAGGATACATTATCATGGAATCGATATGTGTATTGCAAACAAAACCCTACATATTATGTTGATTTGAATGGACATGAATCGATTGTTGTTTCCGGCGGACCTGCGGATACAGATACATTTGACTATCAGTTTGTCGAGACGGCGCTAAAAAATATATATGACATGATTGAAAAGGGGATTCCGGTGGAAGACATAACATGGATGGTAACTACGGCAGGATATACAGAAACAGATTTGGTAAATTTTGCTAATACTGCAAGTAAGATAGGAATTAATTATGTAGAAATACCGGATAAGGAAGCAATGATAGAATATATCAACGAAAAAGACGGCGGAACAACCCGGTCAGAAGACCTGATTACCCAAATGACATTTTTTTCGCATGGACAAAGTACTAAGTATTCTCCTGTAGATGAAAATCAATTATCTTTTGCGTATAAAATTAAAGGGATTGATTCTGGTAAAATTGATTTTATGTAGAGTGATATAGAAAAATTGGAGCCGGATGCGTTTCAAGATGCAGTGACCATTTTTTATTCTTGTAATGCAGGGACAAAGGATGAAAACGGTATGAGTTTTGCACAAACATGGAGTAATCAAACGGGAAGTTTAACATTTGGTGTTGAAAATGGAAGGACTTTTTATGGAATGATAAATGTTGCTGCATCGTGGGGATTATATAATGGTTTAAAGGAACCGTTTGAAATTAATATTGCACCGATGGAGTATGTGCATTATGCTTTAAGTCGCATCATAGGAGATAGCTTGTGGAATGAGAAACATAAAAGGTCAGAAGACAGAAAAATAAGAGGATATTCTAAGTACGGCAGTATGAATTATCCATGGCTTGTGTCATTGGCGGGGGATTTGGATGTTTTGCAGCCGGGAGAAAAATTTGGACTTTTCAGCAGGGGATGGAAAATGTATTTCCCGGAGAAATGTGAGTTGGAGGATTAGCTATGATGAGAAAGAAGAGATTTTGGTTGATATTAATATTGATTTTGGCTCTTTTTGGGGGACTTCTTTATCATAGAAGATATTTTTATTATTATAATAAATATAATGTATATGCAAAAAGAGCAATTATGGACTTGTTAGCATACAGATATAATGAAACTTTTCATCTGATTTCCGCAGATTATATGGTATGTGAAAATGTAAGTGGCAAAACAAAATACATATATTTATGGAGATATACGTTTAAGGATGATAATGGAAGAGTATTTTACGCACATTTGTGGGGGTATGGTTTCAGCATAGTAAATGGAAACCATTTTGAACCAGATTATGGAGCTGCTGCACAGTCAGAAACTTATGGACAACTTCGTATAGAGGAGTGTATGCCGCAGGAATATGAGTTATACAAGTATAGACAGGAGAAAAATTATGGAGCTTCCAGTGTGCAGGATTACTTGTTTGTATGTAAAGATGGAAACAAAGAATACATAGCGGAGATATTGACACAAATATTTTTTAAAGAAGCAACGTTTAGTCCCAACGGTTGTTTAAGATGTCTGGTGGAAGATGAAAATGGAGAGGAATTGTATGTATATTGGAGGAATACGATAAAAGGTGATTTAAAGAAGCAAGGAGCGGAAATTACAGAAGAAGCAGTGCAGGAATATATTTTGGAACAGTTGAAGAAAGGCAAAGGAGATTAATGAAAAAATAAAAATGAAGGCAATTGTAGCATATATGAGTAATTTTGAATTAATAAATTGGAATGAAATATATAATAATTCCAACATCAGCAATGAAGAATTTGAGAAGATAGCAGTAATACTTTCACAAAATAAAGATATTGATTTTATATCCTATTTTGATTTATTAAAATGTTCGTCAAAATTTTGTTGGTTAAATTTTTTGTACATTTTAGAAAAAATGCCTATTGAAGAATTGGTTAGAGGTGTCCCGTTTTTATTTAAACTTTTGCAGGATCCTAATTGGCCAACATATGAAAAAACAGTCCAGATATTGGAAAAGATTGAAAAAAAGAAACTTATGCCATATTTAAAGAAGTATTTGGAACAAGCGTATGACGAAGATGATGAAATGTGGATTGAAAGTATAAAACAGTTAGAAAATAAAATTATGGGAGATTAGAAAATAGTTGTGGCGATAAAGTTAGGAATTAATTATATAGAAATACCACATGAGGAAGCAATGATAGAATATATCAACGAAAAAGACGGCGGAACACCCCGGGCAGAGGATCGGATTACCCAAATGACGTTTTTTTCGAATGGACAAAGTCCTAAGTAATCTGATGTAAAAAAGAATCAATTATTTTTTTGCGTATCAAATTAAAGGGGGGGATTTTGGTAAAATTAATTTTACGCAGAGTGATATAGAAAGACTGGAACCAGATGCGTTTCAAAATACAGTGACAGTTTTTTATTCCTGTAATGCAGGAACAAAGGATAAAAATGGCGGGAGTTTTGCTCAAACACGGAGTAATCAAACAGGAGGTTGGGCATTTGGGATTGAGAATTGAAGAACATTTTATGGAATGATTAATGTTGCTGCATCATGGGGGTTATATAATGGTTTAGAGGGGATATTAAAATTGATATTGCGCCGATGGAGTATGTGCATTATGCTTTAAGTCTCGTCATAGGAGATAGTTTGTGGAATGAGAAACATAAAAGGTCAGAGGACAGAAAAATAAGAGTATATTCTGAGTATGGAGTATGAATTATCCATGACTTGTATCATTAGCGGGTGATTTGGATGTTTTAATACCGGGGAAAAAATTCGGACTTTTTAGTAGAGGATGGAAAATGTGAGTTGGAGGATTGATGATGAAAAAAAGGAAATGGGGGATGACACTTATTTTAATTATGCTTATTTTGGGAGTGTTCCTTTTCATTGAGGTAAGATATCATGCTTATAATAAGTATAACATATATGCTGAAAGAGCAATTAAGAAATTGTTAGATTACAGATATGACGAAACATTTCATTTGGTTTCTGTGGATTTTGTAGCAAAAGAGAAAAAGGTTGGAGATGAATTATATATACATATATGGACGTATACATTTGAAGACACATCCGAAAGGATATTTTGCGCGTATTTGTGGGGATATGGTTTGACTAAAAACGGTGGTAATTTTCATGAACCAGATTATAGTACTTATCGTTCAGAGACATATGGTCAAATTCGATTAGAAGAATGTATTCCTAAGGAATATGAATTATATAAGTATAGACAGAATAAAGACAATGAAAATCTTGATGTTGATGATTATTTATTCATATGTAAGGATGAAAATAAAGCTTATATAGCAGAAATTTTAACACAAATATTTTTTAAAGAGGCGACATTTAGCCCAAACGGGTGTTTAAGATGTCTGGTGGAAGATGAAAATGGAGAGGAATTGTATGTATATTGGAGTAATACGATAAAAGGTGATTTAAAGAAGAAAGGAGCGGAAATTACCGAAGAAGCAGTGCAGGAATATATTTTGGAGCAATTGGAGAAGTAGAAGTGACTGAGGAAGAATGGAATAAGCAGACAGAATTTTTGTTTGAGCAGTATATAAATCATCTGCGCCTCACTAAAAGAGGAACGTGCTATGAAAATTATATTTTTGTCTTAATATATTAATAGGAGGAACTATTATGGGATTATTTACAAAAGCAATCGGACCTGTATTTTTAAAGTCAAGTAATCAGGCCGCAGATTACATTAATAAGCTGAAGAATCTTCAGGGAAGATGTTCAGGAGAATTAAAAGAAGAAATTGAAAAGCAGATTGCTATAGCGGAGTATGGAATAAAAGGTGAAGAGAGCGTTGCGTTTGAACTGAGAAACAGTGGCATTGATATGTATATTTTACAGGATATCTGTTTGGAATATGAGGACTTGCACGCGCAGATAGATTATATGATTGTGACCAGAAAAAGAACTTATATTATTGAGTGCAAAAATCTGATTGGAGATATTGAAATAAATAATGTCGGACACTTTATACGTACATATCAGCTGAAAGGAAAAACAATACATGAGGGAACATATTCTCCGATTACTCAAAATTTACGACATTTACAAGTTATCAAAGAAGTCCGAAAATCCGGTAAAGGAAATATGATTTCCAGAAAAATATTTGAAAGCCATTTTGAAGATAATTATAAATCAATTGTTGTCTTGGCGAATCCAAAAACAATATTAAATGCAAAATATGCAAAAAAGGAAATAAAAGAGCAAATTGTACGGGCGGACCAGCTTGTTCAAAGGATTAAGGAACTGGACATGCAGGTGAAGGAAGCCATGACTGAAAAACAAATGCTGGAGATTGCAAATTTCTTTTTAGACAAAAATCAGTCAGAACGCTCAGACTATGCGGAAAAATATGAAAAATTATTGAAAGAGGCAGAAGATTCAGAAGAACATATTGAACATATTATTTCTGAAAAGGATAAACTAAAAGGAGAATTACGAACCGAATTAAAGGCATTTCGTTTGAATAGAAGCAGACAAGAAAAAATAAGACCATATTTTATTTTTAATGACGCGCAGATGGAGGATTTATTGGAGAAGAATCCTAAAAATAAAGCGGAATTGTGCCAGGTGTCCGGATTTGGAACTGTAAAAGCAGAAAAATACGGTGATGAAATTTTAGAGATATTAAGAAAAGTAAGTCATTAAATATAACAATAAAAGATTATTATGGATTTGAAGTTATAGACAATGAAGTTTACATTTATTGTGTAATTTTATAAAAACTCCATCCACTACATTTTTCTTGTAATCTCCCCCATTTTGTTTTATAGTATAAGTTGAAATTTGTAATTTTGGAGGACATTATGAAGAAAAGATTATTAGCCGCTGTTATGGCTGCTGCCATGACAGTAACAATGGCTGCGGGCTGCGGTTCGCCGAGTACCGCGGGTAACGGCGCGACGACAGGTGCTCAGGGTAATTCAGGCGCACAAAACGGCGCCGAGGCGACAAGCGCCGCAAACGCGGAGGAAGGTACTTATGTCATCGGTATTTCGCAGTTTGCGGAACACGGTTCACTTGATAACTGCCGTGAGGGCTTCCTTCAGGGACTTGCTGAGGCAGGGATTGTGGAAGGACAGAACCTAACGGTTCTTTATGACAATTCGCAGGCGGACATGAGCATGGCAAGCACGATTGCGGACAGTTTTGTATCGCAGAAAGTTCAGTTGATTTGTGGAATCGCGACGCCGAGCGCCATGTCAGCATACAATTCGTGCATGAATACGGATATTCCGGTGATTTATACGGCAGTTTCCGACCCGGCGGCGTCGGGACTTGCGAAGGAGGACGGCTCTTCTGTAGGCAATATTACAGGTACGTCCGATTATCTTGCGGTAACAGAGCAGCTTGAGATGATTCGTAAGATTATGCCGGACGCAAAGAAAATCGGCATCATTTATACGACAAGCGAGACAAATTCCATCAGTACCGTTGCGGAATACAAGAAGTATGCCGGTGACTACGGGTTTGAGATTGTGGCGACGGGCATCAACCAGATTAGTGAGGTTGAGCTGGCAGCAAAGGATATGGTAACAAAGGTTGACTGTATCACAAATCTTACGGATAATACGGTTGTTTCGGCGTTGCAGACAGTGATTGCGGCGGCAAATGATGCGGGAATCCCGGTATTCGGAAGTGAAGTGGAGCAGGTCAAGGCAGGATGCGTTGCGTCCATGGGTCTTGAGTACATTGAACTTGGCAAGCAGACGGGCGCGATGGCTGCCAAGGTGTTAAAGGGAGAAGCGAAGGCTTCCGAATTGAAGTTCGAAGTTATTTCCGAGGCGAGCCTTTATGTGAATACGGCAGCGGCAGCCAAGGTAAATCTGACGCTGGATGAAGAATTTGTAAACGGCGCATACCAGAAATTTGATGAAATTATTGTTGAGTAGTTCCGATATTTGAGGTGACAAATGACTCTTTTATTAAGTGTTTTTGAACAGGGCATGATTTACGCAATCATGGCTCTGGGTGTTTACATCACATACAAAATACTGGACTTTCCCGATCTTACGGTAGATGGCAGTTTCCCTATGGGAGCTGCCATAGCTGTAGTGTTGATTGATAAGGGAATGAATCCGTATCTGACGCTGTTGGTCGCGTTTGTGGCAGGCGCTGTCGTAGGTATTTTTACAGGTATTATTCATGTAAAACTGCAGGTTCGGGACCTGCTTTCGGGAATTATTATGATGACCGGACTTTACACGGTCAATCTGCGGATTGCGGGGAGGGCAAATTATCCGATTTATACCCGCAGTAATATTTTTGACAATGAATTTGTCAATTCCATAATACCGCAGTTTTTGATCCGCTATAAAGTGGTTATCGTTATTTTTGTGCTGACGATGATTACCAAGTATCTGCTGGACGCGTATCTGAAGACAAAATCCGGTTTTATGTTAAGAGCTGTGGGCGATAACGATACCATCGTAACGTCTCTCGGCGTTGACAAGGGCAAGGTGAAAATCATGGGTCTTGCCGTGGCAAACGGACTGGTCGCGTTGTCCGGCTGTATGTTCGCGCAGCAGCAGAGGTATTTTGACATCTCCATGGGAACGGGAACGGTGGTTATCGGTCTTGCGAGCGTGATTATCGGAACGAGTATTTTTAAGAACATTTCTTTTTTAAAGGTAACGTCAAGCGTGATTATTGGCTCGCTCATTTATAAAGGATGCGTGGCGCTGGCAATCCGCATCGGTCTGGAATCCAGGGATTTAAAGCTGGTGACGGCGGTGTTGTTCCTTATCATTCTGGTGCTTGGAAACGAGAGAAAGAAAAAGGTGAAATCATGTTAGAACTTCGCAATATCAGTAAATATTACAACATGGGCTCCGTTAATGAGATGTGTCTTTTTAAAGAGTTTTCTTTTGAAGTGGAGGATAATCAGTTTGTTTCTGTTGTCGGCAGCAATGGTTCAGGAAAAACGTCTCTTTTAAATATTATCTGCGGAAGTATTGATATTGAGGAAGGCGCGGTGCTTGTCGGCGGAGAAAATATTACAAGGCAGAAGGACTATATCAGGCACAGAAGAATCGGCAGGGTATTTCAGGACCCGTCCAAAGGAACGTGCCCGTCCATGACCATTCTGGAAAATATGTCCATCGCGGATAACAAGGGAAACGGCTACGGCCTTGGAAAATGTGTGAATAAGACAAGAATCGAGTACTACAGAGAACAGCTTTCCCAGTTAAATCTCGGACTGGAAGAAAAACTCCATGTCAAAGTCGGTTCGCTTTCCGGCGGTCAGCGGCAGGCGGTAGCGCTTTTAATGGCGACGATGACGCCGATTGAGTTTTTGATTCTTGACGAGCATACGGCGGCGCTGGATCCGAAAACGGCTGAGATTATCATGGAATTGACGGCAAAGATTGTAAAGGAAAAAAATCTGACGACGCTGATGGTGACGCATAATCTGCGTTATGCTGTCGAGTACGGGGACCGGCTGGTGATGATGCACGAGGGCAATATTATTCTCGATAAGTCGGGGGAAGAAAAAAGGAATCTGAATACGGAAGATATTATGGGTATTTTCAATAAAATTAGTGTGGAATGCGGCAATTAATGGAAGGGAGCAATCGGATGGCAGAAATAGCAAAGATAAAACAAAATATTGAAAAGGTGCTGGTCGGAAAATCAGAAGTCATTGATTTGGTGCTGACGGCAATGGTGGCAGGCGGTCACGTTCTTTTAGAGGATGTGCCGGGAACAGGTAAGACGATGCTTGCAAAGTCGCTTGCAAAGTCTGTTACGCTTCGGTTTTCGCGTATCCAGTTTACGCCCGATTTGCTGCCTGCCGATGTGACGGGTCTGACGATTTTTAATCAGAAGGAAAGTGAATTTGTATTAAAAAAAGGTCCGGTCTTTACGAATGTTCTTCTTGCGGACGAGATTAACCGCGCTACGCCGAGAACGCAGTCGAGCCTTTTAGAATGTATGGAGGAGAAACAGGTGACGATTGACGGAGTGACATATCCGCTTGAGGAGCCTTTTTTTGTTATAGCCACGGAAAATCCGATTGAGACGGCGGGAACATTTCCTCTGCCGGAGGCGCAGCTTGACCGGTTCTTAATGAAATTATCGATGGGTACGCCAAGCGTCGAGGAAGAGATTGCGATTATGAACCGTTTTCTTGTGGACAATCCGATATCAGTCATTGAAAGCGTAGTAAGCCGGGAAGAGCTTATTGCGGCAAACAGGGCATATAAACAGATTCATATTCATAGAGATATAATAGCTTACATCGCGCAGATAGCGGAGGCGACCAGAAAAAATCAGAATATTATCACAGGCGTCAGTCCGAGAGGCACGCTTGCCATGTTAAACGCCGCGAGGGCGTATGCGTATGTGAAAGGAAGAAGTTATGTGGTTCCCGAAGACGTGAAACTCCTTGGCGTACCGGTATTCGCGCACAGAATTGTGGCGTCGGCAGGGATGGCAAGAGGCAGTGGCAAAAAAGAACTGATAAAGGAAATCGTTAACCAGATTACGGTACCAACCGAGGAATGGGATAAATAATGACACTGATTTTAGTTGTAATCGGAGCGGCGCTTGTCTATATACTCCAGAACAGGATTTATCAGAAATATTGGAAGAAATCGCTTGAAGTATCGGTTGCATTTGAAAAAAAACAGGCGGTAAAGGGTGAAACGGTCAATTTGATTGAGGTAGTTACAAATAATAAGCTGCTGCCTCTGCTGATGCTGCATTTAAAATTTACCGTTGATCGGAAACTGAAGTTTACAGATATGGAGGACAGCGTTTCCGTGTCTGACAAGTGCTATAAAAACGATATTTTTTCGCTGCTGTTTTATCAGAAGATAACGAGGACGCTGCCGTTTGTGTGTTTAGGAAGAGGTTTTTTTACAATCACCGAGGCGGATGTGGTTTCGTCCAATTTGTTTCTGAATGTACAGTATGTGGAGCATATGCCGCTATATACGGAAATTACAGTGTTTCCGGAGCTTGCCGACGGAGAACGGCTTGAAATACCGTTTCGTAAAATGATGGGAGAGCTTTTGACAAAGAGGTATCTGTATGAGGACCCGTTTGAGTTTCGCGGCATCAGGGAGTATTCCACATCAGATACGATGTCGTCGATTAACTGGAAGGCGACGGCAAGAACGGGGGAGCTTAAAGTTAATGTGCACGACTATACGGCGAGTCAGGAAATTTGCATTCTGTTAAATCTGGAATCGGAGACGAACTGGGAGTCGGATGTGCTGATGGAGGAATGTATTTCCATTGCGGCAGGAATTTGCGAGAAGTTTTTTGCGGCGGATGTGGGCGTTAAGATTTGCAGTAACGGATGTGATTTGTATTCAAAGCAGCCGGTTTATCTGGAAGCAGGGAGTTCGTCGCTGCATATGGACGCGATTTTGTCCGGTCTTGCAAGAATTGATTTGAAGCTGCCGATGCAAAAGTTCACGAAGGTACTGGAAGAACTTGTGTCAAAGGAGACGGAGAATACGCTTTATATCATGGTTTCGGTTGCCAGCGGCATGAACCTGCAGGACGCGTATGAGAATCTGGCGCAAAAAAGTTCAAAAGCCATGTGGATACTTCCGTATAGCCACAGACCGGAATTTGAGATTAAGAACTGCCCGTCTGTGGATGTTGTACCGTGGGAGGTGACTGCAAATGAAAGATAACCGCGTGCTGAATTTTCTTCTCACTGTTTTACAGATTTTTATGCAGATGTGTGTTGCGGTAACCGCGGTCAATCTGATTCTGCATGGCTTTATGGGATACGGGACATTTCAGGCGTTTCATACGCTTTATATCGGAATTGTGGTGCTGGTTTACTATCTGGCAAAATCGTATGTGAGTAACGGGAAACTTTCCTTAATTATTCATATTCTTGCAGCAGTTTCAGTCTGGTTTGTCATAAACGGTTCTACGGAAGAAAAGCTGCTTGTTTTTATTCCGGCTGTCGTGCTTTTGTTTTACTCGATGAAACGGACGGCGCAGGAGCCGTTTATGCCGCTTGATATGGGAATCATTGTGGTGTGCTATTTTGCGGGATTTTCCGTAGAATCCGAGAGCGCGACGGTCATTCCGTTCTATGCTTCTGTTATTTATATGGCGGCGTTTTTTGTCTGGTATAATATCCGCAATCTGAACCGTTTTGTTTCGGAGCATGGAAGCGTAAAAAGTTTCAATACGGAGCAGGCAGTTAACGTCAACTCGGTTATGCTTGCCATTTTTCTCCTGATTTGCGGAGCGGTGATGTTTATAATGCCCCGCTTACATTTACAGACGGTGATTACGGGAGTGCTTTCCGGTCTTTGGAATGTTGTTCTGGCAGCATTTCGTGCACTGAATATTCAGATGCCGACAGGAGGTTATGAGAAGGAGCATGTGATAAATAACCGGACAGAGAACACTGACGGAGAACTGCCGGAGTTTTTTGAGATGCCGGAAGGAAATGTGGTGCTGGATATTATAGCGGCGGTTTTCGCAGTAGTGATTGTGGGATGCATGATGATTCTTGTCATTAAGGCGCTGCGGGATATCCGCTATAAGAAAAGTGCGGGAAATGATGTAAAGGAATTTATCAGACCGCAATTGAAAAAGAAAGAAAAGCCGGCACAAAGGGAACAGAAAAGTTTTCTGCTGCATCCGTCAAACGATATGGCGGTCCGCAGGGCGTATAAACGCCTCATTACAGGGAAACTTAAAAAGAATCAAAATATAAAACAGAATTATACGCCAAGAGAGATTTCTTCGGAAGTGCTTGGATGGACGGACGAGACGAAAGATATTACAATGCTGTATGAAAAAGCGCGCTACAGTGACGAAGCAGTTACAAAAGACGATGTGGAAAAGATGCAAAAGTCTCGAAAGTTATTAAAATAAGGGATTTCTATGGAATTTTTTCATTGGCTGGTCATGAAATTAAGCCGGCTCATCTGGAGTGATGTGCTGGTTTATTTCTGCCTTCTGGCAGGAATTTATTATTCTATTCGTACACGGTTTGTTCAAATCAGGTTATTTCCGAAAATGTGTAAACTAATTTGCGGCAGAAGCAGTTCTGCGGCAGGAATTTCGCCGTTTCAATCGTTTGTCACTACGGTTGGCGCAAGAGTTGGAATGGGAAATATTGCGGGCGTGGCTGTTGCGGTTTATTACGGAGGTCCGGGCGCTGTTTTCTGGATGTGGATTATCGCTTTATTTGGAGCGAGTTTAGCGTTTGCGGAATCGACGCTGGCGCAGAACTACCGTAGAATGGAGAACGGGCAGTATTACGGCGGACCTGCATGTTACATGGAATCAGGACTGCGAAAAAAGTTTCCCGCGGTTTTGTACGCGCTGTCGGTGATAGTCGGTCCGGGTATGTTGATGACGGGACCGCAGGTACAGTCCGTTTCCGACGCGTTTACCTATTCTTTTGGCATACCGCCGTTAGTGACGGGACTGGTCTGTATGACGGTTGTGGGAATTGTTATTTTTGGAGGAATACGCCGTATCAGCCGTGTGGCGGAAGTGCTCACACCGTTGATGTGCGCTGCCTATATGTGCATGTCATTTCTGGTAATTGCAAAAAATATTGGAAATCTGCCCGGCGTCATTTTGACGATTGTGCGGTCCGCGTTTGGGTTGCAGCCGGTTTTTGCGGGTCTTCTCGGCGCAACGATTGTCATGGGTGTAAAGCGCGGGATTTATTCTAATGAAGCGGGACAGGGAAACGGCTCGATGATTGCTGCGGCAGCCGAATGTAAACATCCCGCGGAGCAGGGGCTTATTCAGGCGGCTTCAGTGTATATCAGCACCATGTTTATCTGCACGACGTCCGCCCTTGTGATTCTTTGTTCAGGCTTTTATAACGTGGCGGGAAACGACGGACGAATGCTCGTTTCCAATGTCCCCTATCTGGAATATGGAATTACATGGGTGCAGGAGGCGTTAAGAAAGAATCTTGGGAACTGGGCAGTTCTTCTGCTTACAATCATTGTGGTGCTGTTCGTTTTCACCAGTCTGATGTCGTATTATTATATGGCGGAGGCAAATGTTAAATTTCTGTTTCCGGGAAAATTCGTCGCTGTTTACGCAATGCGGCTGGTTTTTATTGTATGCGTATTTTTTGGAGCGCTGTTTAGCGGAGATATGGTCTGGAATATGGGAGATATCGGTGCGGGGCTGATGGTGTGGATTAATCTGTGCGCGCTGCTGCTGCTTGGGAATCAGGTTGCAGGGATGCTTGGGGAGTATGAGAAGAGGGGATAGATGCAACAAAAGACAGGATTTCAGCACGCGACAGAAGTCAGGTGTCTTTTTTGTTGATGCATAGAAATGTTTACAAATTCAAAGAAGAAATTGTCGCAGACGATTCAAATGACATTTTATACGAAAATGCCTTTGAACCGATTTTATTCAGAAACGGAACATCGTACATCCCGTTTAATTTGGATTTTAATTTCGGATTTGTTAATCTCCACACTTGCGGGTAGCCCGGATGTGGCTTTGTTGGACGAGCCTGTTGATAATCCGTCTGACGAGAGTAATGGTTCGGGCGAAGACTGGAGAGTGACGGTTCTTGAACAGATAAAGCAGTTCTCACCTAAGAAGTTCGAGATTATTACTTCCAAAAGGACTGACCTAGGTAAAACGAGCAGTAATTGATTACAGTTTTCTCAATGGTGCAGGGAAGTGCTGAATGTAATAAACGTTTAAATTATTATATTGCAACACTTGTGGTGAGAAAAACAATAAACGGACTATTCTTATATGATATACATAAAAAAAGAAGCGAGTACGCCGCTTGAGTCAAAATGACTGTACGGTAAAAAAACCGCTTCTCTTTCGTAGGTAATAACATAAATAAATACAAAATACAAGAAGAAAATTGTGTGGAGGAGAAGAACCGGACTGTAGAATATATTGTTCATAACGGAATGATGAAAGACCTTTCAGTGCTTTTGGAATCATCGTTTACTGATAGAGGAATGTTACCGAAATATTTACTGATTTAACGCTTTGGGCTGGAATCAGAAAAGTTATTGAACGTATTAATATGAATGCAGCTGCATAGCTGCAAAAATCAGCCGTCGCTACCGGAACTGGTAATGACGGCTGTTTAAATCTGTTTATTTATTTCAAATGAAATATTAATCCGGTATCTGCCGTCCTTCATGGTCCATATGGTAATTTTCCCGGATAATCAGTTCTGAAATCGGTACAAATTCGTAACCGGCGTCTTTGAGCGTTGTAATCAGAGTATCGAGCGCTTCCGCCGTATATTGAGCGCCGTTATGGCATAATATAATACTGCCGTTTCCAAGATGTTTATGCTGCGTGACGGTCTTGATGATGGAATCTACGCCGTAGTTTTTCCAGTCAAGGGAATCCACATCCCACTGGATGGTATAGTAGCCGATTTTTTTTGCGTTCAGTACGAGGTTATTATTATAGGAGCCGTATGGCGGGCGGAAGAGAAACATTTCATAGCCGGTAAGGTCTTTTACCTTATTATGTACTTTCATCAGTTCCTCAGTCTGCTGCTCGTTGGAGAGCGTCGGCATATCCTTGTGGTTTTCACTGTGATTTCCGAGGTCGTGGCCTGCTTCAAAAATGGATTTTACGTCATCCGGATAGCTTTCCACCCATCCTCCGGTCATGAAAAATGTAACCTTGATATCATGTTTTTTTAGTATTTCCAGTATTTTCTGCGTGTCTTCGTTTCCCCACGCGGCGTCAAAAGACAGGGCAATTTGTTTTTTGTCGGTCTGCACGCAGTAGATAGGAAGTTCTCTGTTGCCTACGCGGCTGCTTACGCTTAATATGGCAGGAATGTTGCTGACAACGACTGCGAGAAGCAGCAGAGTGCATAAAACAAAAAATCCTTTGTGGCTCGGTGTAAATTTCTTTTTGCCGGACAGAAAATTAGCATTCAGATTTTCCGGCTTACCGGAGTTTTCTTCCAGTAAGGATTGAAACTTGAGAAATTTATCGTACATAATAATACTGCTCCAAAGTACTTTGGTAACAGTATATTGTCAAAACAAGCAAAATATAACTGTTTTACACGGTAAAAAATCTATGTTAGAATAGGTGATGTGGAAATAGAAATTTGCATAGATTATAAGGAGTCAGGCATGGATATTTTTAACGTATTGTCAATGATAGGCGGTTTATCGCTGTTTCTGTATGGTATGCATATCATGGGGGAGGGACTTAGCAGACTTTCCGGCGGCCGGTTGGAGAAGATTCTTGGGAAGCTGACCGCAAACGCCTTTCTGGCAGTTTTGCTGGGAGCGGCAGTTACCGCGGTAATTCAGTCGTCGTCGGCTACGACTGTTATGGTTGTAGGTTTTGTCAACTCCGGCATCATGAAGCTGACGCAGGCGGTAGGAATTATTATGGGAGCCAATGTGGGAACAACGGTTACTTCATGGATTTTGTCGCTGACCGGTATTGAGAGCGGTAATTTCTTTATACAGTTGTTGAAGCCGACGTCGTTTTCACCGATACTGGCTTTAATTGGCGTTTCCTTTATTTTATTTTCCAAGAAGGAAATCCGCAACAATATTGGCGGCATTTTAATCGGTTTCGCGATTCTGATGTTCGGAATGGATACCATGAGCAGTGCGGTGAAGCCCCTTGCGGACGTACCGGAATTTACGAATCTTTTACTGATGTTTTCCAATCCGCTTCTGGGGGTTCTGGCAGGGGCGGTTTTAACGGCTGTCATCCAGAGTTCATCGGCTTCCGTCGGCATTTTGCAGGCGCTTTGCGTGACCGGAGCCATCAACTTTTCGACAGCGGTACCGATTATTATGGGACAGAATATCGGAACCTGCGTAACGGCAATGCTTTCTTGTGTAGGCGCCAATAAAAATGCCAAGAGGGCGGCGTTGGTGCATTTGTATTTTAATATTATCGGTTCGGTCGTTTTTCTGACACTGTTTTACGGATTGAACGCGGTGGTACAGTTTGGCTTTATGGACAGCGCTGCCAACGCATGGAGGATAGCGGTTGTTCATTCTGTATTTAATTTGTTTGCTGTACTGGTTCTGATGCCGTTTCGAAAACAGCTTGTCAATCTTGCATGTGTGACAATTCCTGAAACCGAGGAAGAAAAGCTGGAGATGCCTTCGGAATTTAGTTTTTTGGAAGAACGTTTCCTGGACACGCCGGCTCTCGCCGTGGAGCAGTCGAGAAATGTCGCCGTCAGCATGGCGCGCCTTGCGAAGGACTGTCTGTTTGGCGCTATGGATTTGATTGAGCAGTATGACGGTGAAAAGGCGGAACGGGTTATCGGGCTGGAAGATGTCATTGATCAATATGAGGACGAACTTGGAACGTATCTGGTTAAGGTGGGAAGCAGGGATTTATCGGAAAAAGACAGCCGGACGATTTCAATATTGCTTCATTCCATAGGGGATTTTGAACGCCTTTCAGACCATGCGGTCAATATTGTGGAAACTGTAAGGCGGATGAACAAGAAGGATATGAAGTTTTCCAACAAGGCAAAAAAAGAGCTGAATGTTTTTCTTGGCGCAATTAGACAGATTGTTGATACGTCAGTTACGGTATTTGAAAATGAAGATGTGGAGCTTGCAGGTTCTGTCGAACCGCTGGAAGAAGTAATTGACGATTTGAATGACGAGTTAAAAAAGCGTCATATCAAACGTCTTAGAAAGGGAAAGTGTACGATTGAACTGGGAATGGCGCTCACTGATTTGACGACGAATTTTGAGCGTGTTGCGGACCATTGTTCCAATATAGCAGTCTGTCTGCTCCAGATTAGTGAGGACAGTTTTGAGACGCATGAATATCTGGATATGGTAAAGAGAAATGAAAATACCGGTTTTAAGCAGATGTATCAAAACTACAGAAAACGATACACGCTTCCGGATTAGAATAAGGAGTATAAAATGGGAGAACGTTTAACGCGCAATGATGTAAAAAAGATTGAGGCGGAAATCGAGCACAGGAAGCTTGTTGTCAGGAAGGAAGCGATTGAAGCGGTAAAGGAGGCGCGGGCGCAGGGAGATTTGAGTGAGAATTTCGAATACTATGCCGCCAAGCGCGATAAAAATAAAAACGAAAGCCGTATCCGGTATCTTGAGAAAATGATTAAAAATGCCGAAATAGTAAGTGATAAAACAAATGATGACGAGGTCGGAATCAATAGTGAAGTGGAAGTTTATTTTGAGGATGACGACGAGACGGAAAAATATAAAATCGTCACAAGTATCCGTGGAAGCTCGCTCAATCATTATATCAGTATCGAGTCGCCGATTGGCAGGGCGCTTGTAGGTCATAAGGCAGGTGAACGCGTATATGTAGCGGTAAATGAAACAACCGGCTACTATATTGTAATAAAGTCTATTGTGAAAAACATTGACGATAGCGAAGACTCCATTCGTGAGTATTAAGCAGATTGCACAAAAAAAACATTTTTTATTAGAACATATGTCATTGTAAAAAGTCCGAAAATGTTGTACAATAGAAGTCCGAAAGGTAGGTGTTGCATATGCTAATGACCAGTATATCCAGAAAATTGTTAATGACGAAGGTGAACGCCGGAAATGCAGTGAAACTGGCAGATACGAATGTATATGCAATTCTTGGCAGTACGAAAAAGGGAGCGGTAGAGTTTGCTAAGATGGCTGCTGTCAAGAGTGAGCAGACAGAATCATCGGCACCGATGAGAACTGTAGTTAATATGCCGGCCGATAATTATTTTGAAGGGTTTATGACCTATGAGGAAGTAGGAGCACGGTTTGCAGGTACATTTGACGACTTTGTGATTGACCGGTATAATGAGATTATGGATTATCTTCAGTTTGATAAGAGCATTAAGCTTGAGGATATGTCTACGGTTGCAATCCAGAAATTGAAGATTGCAGTGATTCTTTCAAGAAACAGTAAAGTTTATATGATGGATAACCCGTTTAACGGTTTGAATTATGATGCGAGATTACAGATGCTCAAGGTTATCTTTTCATGGGCGCTTACAGATAATACAATAGCGATTAAATGTAATAATGTTGATGAAGTGGAACAGCTGATTGTATATGCGGATGAACATGCTGCGGATTACCCTGTTATTTCGTCCAGTGTTGCCAAAGCTATCGGTAACAGTTTTGCATAATTTATAATTGAAGTACGAACCCCGGATAGGAATATCCGGGGTTTTCTTTATTATATTATTTTATATATTGACTTTTTGTGTGACCTAGTGTACTATGATTATAGTGCACTAGGTGTGATGAGCAGAGTGTTGATAACAAACCGGAAGGGAGGAAAACAGTTGGAGTTTAAGGCGAACGTACCGATTTATCTACAGGTGATTGATGACATCAAAAAGAAGATTGTCTGTGGGAAGATACAGCTGGGAGATAAATTACCGTCCACGAGGGAATTGGCAGTTGCATACCGTATTAATCCCAATACGGCGGTCCGTATTTATAATGAGATGGAACTGCTTGGAATCTGTTATACGAAAAGAGGACTGGGTACATTTGTCACCGAAGAGATTGAATTATACGAAAGCATGAAAAAAGAGATGGCGCGGTTTCGTATAGAGGAGTATGTATCCGAGATGAAGGAATTAGGTTATGACGGCAGCGAGATGATAATTGCTGTGAAAGAGTATCTGGAAAGGGGATAATTATGTTACATTGTGAAAATCTTGAGAAACGGTATATGACCGTAACGGCGATTAAGGATATGACGCTGGATATTGAGAAGGGGAAAATTTACGCGCTGCTTGGTCCAAACGGAAGCGGTAAATCTACATTTATGAAAATTGTAGCGGGACTTACGAGACCGACGAAGGGACTGGTTACGATGGACGGTAAGCCGCTGTCGGTTGAGAGTAAGAAAAAGATTGCTTATATGCCTACGGAAGCATATTTTTATAATTATATGAATTGTGAGGACGTGGGAAAGTATTATGCGGATTTTTTCGAGGATTTTTCTATTGAGCGTTTTCACAGACTGATGGAGGAACTGGAGCTGACGCACAAAGATAAAGTGAACAAGATGTCGTCCGGTATGACGGCGAAATTGAAACTTGCCGTTACACTGGCAAGGGACGCGCATCTTATTATGCTGGATGAGCCGCTTAATGGAATAGATATTATAGCGAGGGATACGATTATCAATACGGTAATCAAGAATGCCAGAGACGATAACAGCATTATTATTTCGAGCCATCTGGTGGATGAATTGGAGAAGATTATCGATTATGCGGTCTTTATTAAAAATGGTTCCGTTGCGCTGTGCGGCGAGGCGGAAAAGCTGAGAGACACGCACGGCAGGTCGATTGTGGAATTATATAAGGAAATCTATACGGCGGGAGGAACGATGGCATGTTGAATCTAATGAAATATGAATTTCAAAAAAATAAAATTATTATTGGTTTTCTTGCCGGAATCGGCGTATTATTGCAAATCGGATATTTTATATTCTGTGCCGCGGCAAATGGCACAGGCAGAAAGGCGCTTGCGGCGCGGGAAAATATGTTGATAATGGTCGCATTTTTGATATTGTTGATGACAATTGGATTTTTCGTGGTGTTTATATTGGGAATTGCGAATTATAAGAATGAGTTAAATTCTAAATCCAGCTATCTGATTTTTATGACGCCGAATTCCTCTTTGAAAATAATTTTATCAAAGCTGTTGTATATTTTTCTTGTTGAAGTTGTTTTTCTGGCAGCATTGAGTTTTTTGATAGGGTTTGATATAATTCAGGCAAGGTCGATTCTAAACGGCGGTGATTTTATAGACTCGGTTATGGAATTATTTGAGCGGGCATTTGATATTGACCTGAAAAAAGTATGGACGGAAATTCTGCTGTCGCTTATCTCGTTTGTTATCGGCTTTTTTGCAATTATGGTTATGGCGTACTGCGCTATCACGTTGTCGGCGACATTTTTATATAACAGCAGATGGAAGGGATTTGTCAGCATTGTGTTATTTATTGCTATCTGCGTCGCGGTGTCGTATGTAGATAATCATTTTGTGGAACAGTTCGTGCAGGACGTAGATATTTTTACCGTAAAGGGAAGGGTGATGTATCTGCTGCCAAGCCTCATATATTACCTGTTTATTATGGCGGCGGGAACATTTGGCTGTTCTAAGCTAATCGACAAGGCAATTAATTTGTAAATTATTGAGTAATCAGGCAGGAGTGGTAGAATGGGATTTGAAAAATGGATGAACAAACCGACAGGACTTGTTCTAAATGGCGGCGGAGGCAAGGGCGCTTATCAGGTCGGCGCGTTTAAGGCGCTTAGGGAATCGGGATTAAGCGATTTGGTAACCGCCGTTGCAGGTACGAGTGTAGGCGCGCTCAATATGTGTCTGTTTAACTATGACGACGGGCTTGTGGGGGAGGACATTTGGAGTCACATTTCTCCGGAACAGTTTGTGGCGCCGGATTTGGAGCTTTTAGACGGCAGAGAAGGTTTTGTGAGCAGGGAAGGTTTGACGGATATTATCGACGGATATATTGATTTGGATAAAATCCGCAATAATCCGCTCCCGTTGTACGCGACTGTGGCGGAGTACGACAGCGAGGGCAGGGGAGAGCCAAAAGCGCGGTATTGGAAGCTGAATGGGAAGACAGATGAAGAGATTAAGCAGATTCTTTTGATTACTTCCGCCATGCCGTATATTTACGAACCGATTGTGATGAACGGACTTGTTTACCGGGACGGCGGCGGGGCGGACAATCTGCCGGTAAAACCGCTTTACGATATGGGGATTCGGCAGTTTATCGTGATTCTGCTGTCAAAAGACGCGAATGTCCCCGTAGAGAAGTTTCCGGGCGCGGAATTTTTAATTATCCGTCCGTCAAAGGATTTGGGAGATTTATTTACGGGAACGCTTGATTTTACGGCAAAAGGCTCGAAAGAAAGAATGGAGCTGGGGTATCTGGACGCATCAAGAACAATCCGCTTTTTCGGGGATGACAATGCGCCGGTAGAAGAAATTACCGAAATTGAGCTCAGGCAGCTTGAGAATAACATGCGTGTGGAGAAAGCCATGACTATGGCGGATGATAATATGGTGAAGCTGAATGCTTTGCTGGACAGATTTGAGTAGGTAGATATGATACTTTTGAACGATTTAAAATATATCATTGAACAACAGGTGGCAAGATATCCGAAAATGCAGCCGCAGGACGCGGTGAAGCTTGTTTATCAGCATGTGTTTGGAAACGGTCATATGATAAAAGACCGTGAGAGCGGTCTGGATTTTATCAGAAAAGAATACGAGACGGTGAAGTTTGCGCACGGCGGCGAGGATTTATCGGCTCTGCCGTTTTCAGAGGATATCGGAAACTGGTACACGCGGATTCATTTGTTAAAAGTGGAGGATGACGAGCAGCTTGTCAGCGTCAACGACGCCTTCGTGGCTTCCGCGGCGCTTGGCGGCGGCAATCTGGAGTATTTTTTATCAAGGCTGTATTTTTTAAATGAGCTTGCTTCCTACGGCATGTTTGAGTTCGACGAGGAGGACATGGCGGAGTATCTCGCGGAATATGAGAAACAGAATTACCCGGTTGTCAGCCATTCGCAGCGGTATAAGGAATTTTACGACCCGGCGTACCGCGTCATCGACGCCAGGTATATCCGGCTGCTGCCGCTGATTACCAAAATCCGTCAATTGATGAAAGAGAAAGAAAAAGTAATTATCGCGCTGGACGGCAGGGCGGCATCGGGAAAGACAACGGCGGCAGAACTTCTGTCGCTGGTTTTTGACGCGTCCGTCATTCATATGGACGATTTCTTTCTGCCGGTAGAACTGCGGACGAGAGAACGGCTTGCGCAGCCGGGAGGGAACATTCATTATGAGCGTTTTCTGGAGGAAGTGATTCGTTATATCAAAAGGAGAGATGATTTTTCATACAGACGGTTTGACTGTTCGGTGATGGATTACGGCTCAAAGGTCGAGATTGAGTCGAAACCGCTGATGATTATTGAGGGCGCGTACAGCCAGCATATCGAGTTTCGCAGCGTTTATGATTTGAAAGTGTTTTTTGACATCGAGCCGCGCATGCAGCAGGAGATGATTCTAAACCGCAATGGGCAGGAGATGTTCGGCATGTTTCATGATACGTGGATTCCGATGGAAGAGAAATATTTTGCAAGTAGTGAGATTCGGGATAAGAGCGATATGGTGATTGCGTTTTAAAAAGGGCAAAAAGGGGAGGGCCTGATATGCTAAAAATAACGAATCTTAATAAGAAGTATAAAAATGTAAGCGCGGTAGAGGATTTTAATCTCGAGATTGAAAACGGTCATATTTATGGTGTTGTCGGTCCCAATGGAGCAGGGAAAACCACATTTTTCAAAATGATGGCCGGACTGGCGGCGCCGGATTCGGGAGAAATTACCGTTTCGACGGGGGAGCCGCTGGAAAAATACAGAGAGAAGATGAGCTTTATGATTGAAAGTCCCTATCTCTATGATAGTATGACGGCATTTGAAAATATGAAAATCATCGGTGGAATTAAAGGTGTGACTGACGAAAATAAGATGAGAAATCTTCTGGAGCTTGTTAAATTGGATGGGACCGGTAAGAAGAAAGTGAAAGAATTTTCTCTTGGTATGAGGCAGCGGTTGGGAATAGCCTGCGCACTCGTTTCCAATCCGGAAGTTCTTGTACTTGATGAGCCTATGAACGGAGTTGACCCTGAGGGTATCGTTGCATTAAGGGAAATGCTTTTGAAATTATGTAAAGATAAAAATATTACGCTTCTTGTATCCAGTCATATTCTGGGAGAGTTATTCCAGCTTGCTACGGATTTTATTTTTATTAAAGAAGGGCGGATTCTAAAGGTGATTGATAAAAATACTTTGGAAGATACCGGAGATAATCTGGAAGAATTTTATATGAAGGAGATTATTGGTCATGGAGACGGGTAATTTGTACAAAGTTGAGATATATCGTTTTTTTCATTCCGCTCTGCTTTTTATCTGTATGATGGTAAGTTTTTTCGCGTTACTTCTTCTTGCTTCCGGTAATTCAGACGCGCTTCTTGGCGACGGCACTCTGCTGGGCGGAGTAGAATCTGCAATGAAAATTGCAAATCTGATAATCGTATTCATTGTTTCCGTGGTAATATCCGTTTATGTAGGAAGAGAATTTAAACAAAAGACCATAAATTATGAAATTATGAGTGGGTATCATTTGTGGAAGATTGGTTTAACAAAGACGGTTACGTGCGGAGTCTTTGTTTCTATGCTTCTTTTATGCGGTATGCTGCTATTTTTTTTAACTGTTCCCGGATTATTGCAGCGGTATACATTCCTGCAGATTGTACTGATGTTTATGATACTGCTCCATATTTGCTCCTGTACGACCCTGTATGTAATGCTTTGCAGAAACGGAGCTTTGGGAGGCTGTATCGCTTTTGTCAGATTTACATTACTGGAGGTTGTGGTTTTATTTGCCGTAAAGCTGTGCGTATCAACAGATATCTATAATACATTCAGGGCGTTGGCAATTATGAGTCAATGGAGTGTGGCAGTCAATACGGGGATTGTCATACCACAGGACTATTTAACAGGAATTATAACGGGGACAGTGGCTGAATATGTATTGCTGCTGGGGATAATCCGGCTGCGTTCAGGAAAAACAGATTTTTGACGGAGGTGCTGGTGATAAAAGCAGGTAATCTAATTAAAATCGAATTATATCGTTTTTTTCATTCTATAGCGATTATTAAATATGTTGTAATAATTCCCTTGATTTTGTTTTTTATGAGTTATCTGAATATTTCTTATTTGGGTAATGAATTTTCTGATGCAATGGTCTGGGCTTCCATGTCATCTGTTTTTTTGTATCTGCTGGCTCTGATCTGTGTTATAATTGCCGTGTATGCAGGCAGGGAATTTCAGTTTAAAACCATAAATTATGAAGTGATGAGAGGGTATGGTTTCTGTGAAATTGCATTTTCCAAAACTATTTCCTGCGGCGTGCTTGTACCGGCAATACTGCTGATTTGCATGGTTATTTATCTTATAATATTTCAGGAGCCGTTATGTGAAGATTTTTTTCTTCGTGTTTTATTGATATTTCTTCTTTTGGTTCATATAGCGTCCTGTTCCATGCTGTATGTTCTGTTGTGCCGTAATGGCGTGGTTGGCGCAAGTATAGCTTTTGGGCGGTTCCTTGTACTGGAGACAGTGGTACAGATGGCAGCGGGGAGGTTTGTATCAGTTCATGCGGGCGAACTGATTATGAAAATGAATGTTTTCAACCAATGGTACGAACTGATTGCTGTTGAAACGGTGCTGTCAAAAGAATTTATGATTTGCATTTTTATGTCGGCTGCGGCAGAGTATGGCATTTTGATGGGAATATTGAAGTGGAAGTCAGGCAGGACGGATATGTAGGAATGGTATTCCATTATAAATAATCGGAAATATACTTGAAATATATCGTATAATATACTATAATTGTTTATAGGACAGAATGTTCTAAAAATAATGTCGAAAGAAAGGGGAAATAAAGTTATGAAGAAGCTTTTATCTATTTTTATGTCGCTTTTTGTTCTGAATTTCTGTTGTATCAATGTTTATGCTTCCGATAATCCGGAAGCAGTTACCGATGTGGAATATGAAATCATAAATGTTGACGCGCTTTTTAACAGCAGGAGCACGGTTTCCGTGATGCAGATTGAAGGCGGCAGTCTGCAGCTTAGTACTCCGAAGCATTACTATTTATATTATTCTACAGATGATGTTATTGTAGGAGAGATAGAATATGGTTTTAACAGTAACAATCAGCTTTACTGCAAAGCATATTCATATTTATATTCACATAGCGCCAAGATTCAGATTGATAAGACGGTATACACGTCTACGTCTGCGGCAGCTTGGAAATGGGCTACAAAAAATCTTGCCGGTTCTATCGCATCAGCCGGTTCATGGTTTGAGTTTGGAATTGAGATGTATAATGCCGAAACGGGAGATAACTATTATTTCGGTATAAAATATTAAAGTGTTTTCTAAATATGTTAAAAAGGGGGGAGTTTGATATGGGCGATAATACGCAAAAACTGACGGGAGAGCAAACTCAAAAAGTACCATACTTCAAAGGAAGGAAATATCTGAGGAGGATAGGAATAGTTTGTCTTGTCTGTATAATCATTTTTGTTGTGGTGATGTTAATTTATGCATCGTATCTTAACAGGCGTTCACAACGTTATACGAGGAATCTGCCGAATTATGAAGTTTTTTTTCCGACAGCGCGGCGCGGTCATTATACGGAATCGGCAGGTGATTTTTCATTGACAGTCTATAGCGTTTTTACAATCAGACATCCGAAGGCACAGGTGAATCTTAAATTATACGATGTATATTGGGAAGAAGTTAACGATTATATTGATATTGAATTATGTGTCCAGGAAGATTTGCAGGGAAGGTACAGATACAGTATTACATACGACAGCAAGCCGGTCCGCGGAACGACGCTGGTTGATGAGAATGGGGAAAGCGTTACATATCATACGCAGCATACATATAAAAACCGGGGAAGGTTTGCGGTTGATGCAAATATGAATCCGATACCTGAAACCGTATCAGGTTATAGTGATGGATTTAATTATATTTATCAGAATGATGAATTGTTGGAGGTTACAAGTCCGGCATACAAAGATTATGAATACAAAGGTGAAGAAGGGTTGGCGCGTTTAAAGGATTTCGTATACCAGAATGAGGAGGCGCTGACAAGGTTAACGGAACGCGCGAATTTTTATTGGGACCTTGGGCTGGCATATCATCCGAATTGAAGCGGTCGTCGTAGGAACGGAAGGGTTAATGGATAGATGAGAGGAGGATTTTATGCGTGCTAAAATAAAAGGATTATTAAAAAACAAAGCGGTACAATTGGTACTGGCGGTTCTTGTTTTGCTGGTCGTCTACGCGGTGTTTCTGGGATTCCGTAACAGACGATATACGAAGAATCTGGATTATCCGTTGTTTTATTACAATGACGGTTTGAATTACTATACCGAGAGAACAGATGACATGACGGTAGAACTTGTACGCCTGTTCGATATATTTCATCCGACATTGGGTGTGCAGTTGACGTTAAATGATGTTTATTGGGAAGAAGTAGATGATTATGTGTATATTACGCTTGCCGTCAAGGAAAGTCTGACAGGGAAAAAAGTGTATTCGATAGCATATCAGAGTAAACCGGTTATTAAGGACCTGCCGTACAGAGAGACGCCGGGGGACATCTACGGTGAGGGGGCGTTGTCGGGCGTTTCTGCAAGCATGTACAGCGGATGGTTTTTGATTGATGAAAACATGAATTCTTTGTATGATACGGGAATTGCGGAAGATCAGGAGAATCAGGAATATAAGGAGTTTGTACGTCAGAATGAAGAAGGATTGACGGAACTGGCGAGACGGGCAAACGAATATTGGAATCTTGGTCTGGCATATCATCCGGACTGAGATGAAAATAGTAAGAATATGGAAGCACTCAAAGGACGTTTGAATAAGCGGCTTTTGGGTGCTTTTCAATTCACAGACAAAGCAGCTTGAAAAAACTTGATTTTTTATACCGATAGGGATAAAATATTTTTGGAATACTTTACCAGATAAAAATAATAAACACGAGGTAAATAAAATATGAAGAGAAGATTTTTGAAAGTATGTATCGCGGTTGTGTCTGTCTTGTTTTTATGTGTCACTAACATGAAACTGAATGTGTTTGCGGAAGAATTGACCGGCATGGAAGATAACAGCGCAGGCAGCGGTGAGGCGTTGGATATACCGGATTTGTATGGAATTGTGGATACAGAAGCGCCGATAGTAAGAGGAATTGAATTGGCAAAGATAGAGGTGGAGGCACCGGGGACGGTGGAAGTGATAGCGGATTTCTATGATGAGGTGTCAGGGGTAAGCTATGCAAGTATTTCTTTTAAAAATGAGGAAACACAAAAAAAGTATCTTGCCAGTTATCAAAAGTGCACTATGATGAGAATCACAATTTAGTAGAGT
>CAJTZH010000004.1:35825-66042 GCA_910584325.1 uncultured Lachnospiraceae bacterium
AGAACATTATTATGAAAATAAAAGCGGCATGGGAGGAATGATCTGCTTACCGGAAGAACTGTGGAATATAGAGTTTGAAGTAAAGAATGAAAATATTGTGGATACAGAAGCGCCGGTAGTAAGAGGAATTGAATTGGCAAAGACAGAGGTGGAGGCACCCGGGACGGTAGAGGTGACAGCAGATTTATATGATGAGGTGTCAGGGGTAAGCTATGCAAGTATTTCTTTTAAAGATAAGGAAACACAAAAAATGGTATCTTGCCAGTTATCAAAAGTGCACTATGATGAGAATCACAATTTAGTAGAGTATGAGGATGGGAGATGGCATGGAGAATTGCGGATTGACCAGTATTGTCCAAGTGGGAAATATATAATATATTATGTATACCTTGTTGATAATGCAGGAAATTCAGAACATTATTATGAAAATAAAAGCGGCATGGGAGGAATGATCTGCTTACCGGAAAAACTATGGGACCTCGGCTTTAGCGTTTTCAACGACGACATGGGCGCGGTAGTTTTGTCAGGAACGACAAACCCGAATCTGGTTGACGACATCAAAAACGCGTCGGAAGACGCGGTTATCGCCATTGACTACACGCAGAACAGCAACTTGAATAAAGATGTATTTGACGCCATTGCAGGCACCGATAAAAAAATAGCGCTTTTGTCAGAGGGCGTTCAATGGGAATTTAACGGAAAAGACATTGTCAATGATATCAAAGAAATAGATTTAAAGGTAGACGTTTCTCCACTGCCGCAGGTCAACACGCAGACCGGCAATGAGATAGAACAGATTACAAAGGAGCAGCCGTCTGTCGTACTGCATTTTCCGGAGAACGGTGTTTTGCCGGGAAAGGCGAAAATACGGGTTAAGGCGGATTATTCGTTAAGAAAATATTTGGGCGAAGAAGGGCTTTGCGTTTATTATTATGATAATACGAACAAAGTATTTGTTCCGATTGCGTCTGATTTAAAAATTACGTCCGATTATTATATCGAGTTTGAAATAGAACATTGTAGTGATTATGTTGTTACTAAAGGAGCGGTCTCTGATTTAAGCGGAGCAGCGCCGGATAGTGGAAAAGAGCCGGGCACTGGAGAAAACCCGGATAGTGGAAAGGAACCGGACACGGGAGAAAAACCGGATAGTGGAAAAGAACCGGATACGGGAGCAGCTTCGGATGATGAAAAGCAACCGGATAACGGAACGGTTTTGGACGAGGAGGAAGACGAGCAGGAGGAAGAAAATACCACGAACGCAGTCAGTGCGGCAGTGGCTCCGAATACAGGCGATGAAGCGTTGTCAGGTTTGTATTTGTTTTTGATGGCAGTGTCTGCCGCAGGGATGATGTTTGCTCTCTATCGAAGAAAAGGAGCCGATAACAATATCTGATAAGTAAGTAATAAAATAAAAAAGGGATGCCGTAAAATGAATTTCATTCTACGCGGCATCCCTTTTTTATACCTGATTCGTTATTCCTTTTGTCCGTAATACGCTCCTGCTCCATGCTTTCGGAAATAGTGTTTATCCAAAAGTTCCTGCGGTGCCGGTTGTATGTCAGGATTTATCTGTTCGCTTGTAAGCGCCAGTTTTGCGATTTCCTCTAAAACGACGGCATTGTGGACAGCTTCATGGGCGTCTTTGCCCCATGAAAACGGACCGTGGCACTGGCAGAGAACTGCCGGAACTGCCATTACGTCCATGCCGTTCTTTTTGAGGTGGTCCGCAATCAAAAGACCAGTGTTTCGCTCATAATTTTCGCTGATTTCTTCTCTGGTCAGACAGCGAAGACACGGAATTTCGCCGTAAAAATAATCCGCGTGCGTCGTTCCGTAACAGGGAATATTTCTTCCTGCCTGCGCCCAGGCGGTTGCCCACGAAGAATGGGTATGTACGATGCCGCCGATTGCGGGAAACGCCCGATACAGTTCGAGGTGTGTTGCCGTGTCGGAAGACGGATTGTATGTTCCTTCGATTTTATTTCCGTCTAAATCCATGACGACCATATCGTTTGGCGAGAGTTTTTCGTAATCGACGCCGGACGGTTTGATAACAAATAAGCCCGTTTCCCGGTCGATGCCGCTGACATTTCCCCAGGTAAACGTCACCAGTCCGTAATGAGGAAGCATCATATTCGCTTCATATACCTGTTTCTTTAATGATTCTAACATTTACATAAACCTGCCTTTCTGACCGTGCCAGTAATGAAAACTGATATCTGACGGCAATCTATTTCGGAAACTTATATATTTTCTACGGCTGCGTGCTCAATCGACAGTCCTTTTTTGTAGCGTTCGATAAAACGGTCAAATCCTTCTACGTCGGCTGGCTTTGGCGAAAGTTCCTCGCCGGACTGTGCCGCGAAAACGTGCTTTGTGAGATAATCTTCCAAGGTTTCATTGTCGTTTTTATGTATCATGTAAGAAGCGAGAAGCGCAATTCCCCATGCGCCGCCTTCGCCTGCCGTTTCCAGAATGGAGACTGGAGCGTTCATGGCTGCGGCAAGAATTTGCTGTCCTACGCCTTTTGTTTTAAATAATCCGCCGTGTCCGAAAATCTGCGTAACCTTCACGCTTTCTTCTTTTAAAAGGATATCCAGTCCGATTTTTAGTGTGGCAAATGCGGAAAACAGATGCATGCGCATAAAGTTCGCAAGCGTAAAATTGCTTTTCGGAGTGCGGACAAATAACGGTCTGCCTTCTGCAAAACCCGTGACCGGTTCGCCGGAAAAATAGTTGTAACCAAGCAATCCTCCACAGTCCGCGTTGCCCTCTAAAGCCTTAGAAAAAAGCACTTCAAACAATTTGTCCGTGTCCGCTTTGATGCCGAAGCTTTCAGTAAACTCCCGGAAGAGTCCGACCCATGCGTTTAAGTCGGAAGTACAGTTGTTACAGTGTACCATGCCGACAAGACTCCCGGCAGGCGTTGTCACAAGGTCGATTTCCGGATAGACTTTTGAAAGTTCTTTTTCCAATACAATCATGGCGAAAATGCTGGTTCCGGCGGATACATTTCCCGTACATTTCCGGACGCTGTTCGTTGCCGTCATGCCGGTGCCTGCGTCTCCTTCCGGAGGGCAGAGCGGGATTCCCGGTTGTAAATTACCGCTTACGTCCAAAAGACGGCAGCCTTCTTCGGTCAACGTGCCTGCATGTTCTCCTGCCGTTAAAATTTTTGGAAGAATGTCGGACAGCTTCCACGGATACTGCCTGTCGGCAACTAATTTGTCAAATTGAGCCATCATGCGTCTGTCGTATTGCGGTAAAGCACCGCTATTCGTATCCGCGTTCGTGTCGATAGGAAACATGCCGGACGCTTCGCCCACGCCGATGACATTTTCTCCCGTTAATTTCTGGTGGACATATCCCGCGAGCGTCGTTATACGCGCGATATCCTTCACATGGTCCTCATCATTTAAAACAGCCTGATACAGATGCGCGATACTCCATCTCTGAGGGATATTGTATTGAAATTCTTTCGTCAGCGTTTCGGCGGCTTCTTTTGTGATAGTATTGCGCCATGTACGGAAGGGAACCAGAAGTTCGCCCTCCTTATTAAATGCCATGTAGCCGTGCATCATGCCGCTAAAACCGATAGCACCGACGGTTGTCAGCGTGATGCCGTATTTTGTTTTCACATCAGATGCCATCTTGGTGTAAGCGTCCTGAAGTCCTGCGTGGATGTCTTCAAGCGTGTAAGTCCAGATATTATTTTCCAGGCGGTTTTCCCACTCATGGCTTCCTGCGGCAATCGGGGCATTTGTTTCATCGATAAGCACCGCCTTGATTCTTGTGGAGCCAAATTCAATTCCCAGAACAGTTTTCCCTGTTTCCAAATCGGATTTTAGTTTTTCGTTATCTGTCATAAAAACACCTCGCTTCTATCAAATTTGAAACCCTGAAGCGGTTTCTCAAAATCATTATGCTGTTTCCTTTGCTTCTTCCTCAAAAAATTTCCTGTACCACACGAGGAACATATAAATTGTCCAGACTTTACGGCTGTTGTCCTCTTTGCCTGCCTTGTGCCTGTCTAAAAACTTTACAATTTCGTTTACGTTAAAAAACTTCGCGGCAGCCTCGCTTGTAAATGCTTCTTTTACAATGTTGTAATATTTGTCTTCCTTTAACCATACGCGGATTGGTACGGGGAAACCGAGTTTTTTCTTTTCGGCGACCATATCGGGAAGATAACGGTGCGCGGCAGTACGCATAGCGACTTTCGTCTGTTTGTCCACAATTTTATATTTGGTTGGAATCGTTCTTGCAACATCGAATACTTCTTTGTCAAGGAACGGAACACGCACCTCAAGAGAATGCGCCATACTCATTTTGTCGGCTTTTAGTAAAATGTCGCCAATCAGCCAGAAATGAATATCAATATACTGCATTTTCGTGACGTCATCCTTATCGGAAACCTTGTCATAAAACGGTTTTGTCAAATCCATGTGGTGATAGTTTCCGGTAGGTTTTTTTAAAATGTTACTGCGTTCTTTTTCACTGAACATAAACGCGTTTCCGATGAACCGCTCCTCCACGTCCTTGCTTGCGCGGATTAAGAAATTCTTTCCCTTAAATTTAAACGGAAGGGCGCCCGCGATGCCGGCAAGACATTTGCGCAGCGGCTTCGGGAGCTTCTGTATCTTTGCAAGGGAGAACGGCTCATGGTAAATGTTGTAGCCGCCGAAAAATTCGTCCGCGCCTTCGCCCGACAGCGAAACTTTTACATGCTTTGCCGCCGTCTGGCTGACAAAGTAGAGCGCCACGGCGGACGGGTCCGCTAACGGCTCGTCCATATGGTACTGGATGGTCGGGAGAATGTCCCAGTATTCTTCGGTTGTGATTAACTTGCTGTAATTGTCGATTTCTATTTTCTCGGAGAGCGATTTGGCATAATCAATCTCATTATATTTTTCATAGTCAAAACCTACGGTAAATGTCTTGTCGCCGTGGAAACTTGCGGCAACGTAGCTTGAATCCACGCCGCTTGACAAGAAAGAACCCACCTCAACGTCGCTGATTTTATGGCTTTTGATGGAATCCTGAAAGACATCGTCGATTTTGTCCACAAGCGTATCCATGGAAACATTGTCGTCTGCTTCAAATTTTGGTTCCCAGTAGCGCGTGATTTCCATTTTGCCGTCTTTAAAAATAAAATAGTGCGCCGGCATTAATTTATAAATTCCCTTAAAAAATGTCTCTTCCAGAACGGAATACTGGAATGTCAGGTAATTTTCAAGAGCGGTTTCGTTCATTTCCTTATGGTAAAGCGGGTATTCGAGAATACTCTTGATTTCGGAGCCATATACCAGACTGCCGTTGATGTTGGCATAGTAGAACGGCTTAATGCCGAAATAATCCCTTGCGCCAAACAGCGTTTCGGTATTGCTGTCATAAATGACAAACGCGAACATGCCGCGGAGCCTGTTCATCATTTCCGGACCGTATTCCTCATAGGCATGAATCAACACTTCCGTATCGGCATTATTGGAAAAAACGTGTCCCTTTGCGGTCAGTTCTTCACGAAGCATCTGATGATTATAGATTTCACCGTTAAATGTAATGACAATCGTCTGATCTTCATTATACATCGGCTGACTGCCAAAATCCAAATCAATAATACTGAGGCGGCGAAACCCCATAGCGACTTTCTTGTCGATATGCTGTCCCGCGCTGTCGGGACCGCGATGGATAATTTTATTCATCATATTGGTAAGACAAGTCTCCTTGTCGTCTAAATCACCTGTAAAACCACAAAAACCACACATAATTTCCTCCGTACTGTCTGTCTATGATGTTCCCGGAAAAACGCCTGCGTTCCGGGACAATGTTATTCTTTACCATAACTCTAAAAATTATATCAAATTGGCGGGGGAAACTCAAGGGGTTTTGCGTATGTATCATTTATGTACGGTTTGTAAAGAAAAATGAAAATTACCTTGCTATTTTCCATTTTTTCATATATTATAAAATTTGGTAATAGTTTGTTCATAAAATTTCATTACATAATAGAAGGAGAGACAAGATGAATACAAGGAAAAGGATTTTTTCCGCTATACTGGCGCTGACCCTTATTGCGGGTTCGCTGCTGCTGTGGACACAGGAGAAAGTTTTTGCAGCAGAACAGGCGTTTACGTTTACTGAAGAGACATCTTATGCGGTACTGAAGGAGGGACTTAGTAGTAATGAGAGTTTGGGCGCAGTAAAGTTCAATGATGATACAAAAACAATTTCTATTGATTTTCAGCAGATTCGTTTTTTTACACTTGATTTTAGATTTTCAAAAAATGTGTTGACTGAAGAAGCGCAGGATTTTATCAATTCATTATTTTCAGAGGCTGTGAATTTGCAGTCGGTAAAATTAAATAGAGTGAATTTGGGAAAGATTGATTTTTCAAACCTTGATAATAAAGCATACTTAGAACGTTTCGAGGTAATTGATTGTGAACTTCAGAATATTCCTGATATTAGTCTGCCATACCTCAGGTTTATGGATATGTCAGATAATGATTTATCCGCTGCCGATGCATGCGCGGGACTTACGGGCACAAATTATCCGCAATTGACAGACTTGACTTTGTTTAATTGTAAACTTACCGAAATTCCTGATGCCAGTTTGTCAAAGCTTAGCATTCTTATCATATCAGGGAATGATTTTTCCGGCGGCAATGCATGTAATCACCTTAACAGTACTAATTTTCCGGTATTGGAAGCGGTATACCTTGATAAATGTATGATATCAGATGTTGGAGGTCTTTCAAATATTGGTTCAACCCTGACAGCACTGTCTTTAGGAAGAAACTATCTTACAAACGATTCGCTGGACAGTCTGATTGGCATGAGAGATAAGTTTCCGAATTTACGGGTGTTGAATCTGGGAGGTAAGGTTCGTGAAGGAAGTGGTATGATTGCGGATTCGGGTGCAAGCAATACGAATACATTTACCGATACACAAAAGCTGGCATCGCTTTTGACGACATTTCCGAATATTAAAAATATGGATTTATCGAATCTTAGGATTACCTCTTTGCAGGATTTTTCTGGTGTAGGGGACGATATTACTCTGTATTTTAACAGAAATAAGATTATTGATTTTGCAGGTCTTGAAAATAGAGCACATATTTATTTTGACTGGCAGTCGATTACGACTCCGGAAAAATTCTCTCCGGGACAGGAAGGTGAGCTTCCTGAATTACTGAAAAGAATTCTTGACCCAAGTGACGTACTAAAGGGAAATATGACTTATTATAACTGTAAATTATCTGATGATGGGACAAAGCTTATTATTAACCCGAATGTAGGCGGCGCGAGTATTAAGGTGACAAGCGGAAAACTGAGTAATTCAACCATTACGATTCAGTTAAAGAAAATTCCGTCTTATACTATTCCGCGTGGTTTGACAGCGACTGTAGGAGATACGCTTGCGAAAGTAACGCTGCCGGAGGGCTTTACATGGAAGGATGCGGCGCAGGATGTTGGCGCGGAGGGAACAAATACATTTGAGGCGGTTTATACACCGCAGGATACGGACGAGTATGCGACTATCAGCGTGTATATTCCGGTAAAAGTTACGAACCCGGATAAGCCGACGGAACCAGCAACAGAGCCGGATAAGCCGACCGAGTCACCAACAGAACCGGATAAGCCGACAGAATCACCAACAGAACCGGATAAGCCGACCGAGTCACCAACAGAACCGACTAAGCCGACGGAGTCAGCAACGGAACCGACTAATCCAGTGGAGCCGACCAAGCCGACTGAGGCTGCAACAGAACCGACTAATCCGGTAGAAACGACCGCATCTGAAGTTTTGACTGAGGCACCGTCAGACGAGTATGACGCTGACGCAGAAGAGGATGAGACGGAGGCTGTTGTTGCAGCTTCTTCTGTAAAGACTTCCGATACGTCGCCGATTGTTCCGGTTATGGTTTTACTTTTTGTTTCCGGGATGGTATTGTGTATCACAGTCTTGAATAAGAAAAAAACAATGTAATAAAAAGAGAGGATATTCTTTGGTTATGATAACTTTAGGATATCCTCTCTTTTATCTGATAGGAAATTGTTTTGCGGATTCTTGGTGTTATTCAAAAAATTTCTTAATCATGTCTTCCATATTGCTGTCCGTACAGACACATATCACCAGATAATGCCCGTAGGTTTTGATTACGGCGCTATCCAGTTTTGGGAGTTCTTTTGGAAGATAGCCGGCAAAGCTTTCTTTTTGCGCGTCTATTCTTGCCTGTGCAGATTTAACAGCCCCTTTCGCGTCGTCTTCATTTTCAAATTCAAATAGAGCGAGTTCGTCTGCTGTTGCGCCGCTGCCGGTATAGAGGCAGACGGCGGACGCGTTGCTTATGTCATATAGTTTTAGGGCAAATTTATTGTCGACACGGTTCAGTTGTTCTTCAAATGAACTGCTTTTTGCGAGTTCACTTGCTACAGTTTCTAAATCAACGTCATTTTTGGGTGCAGCTGTTTCTGGACCGCAGGATGGGAGAAATAGAAGCAATGCTATTAGGAACGGTGCAAATATATTTTTCTTCATCATTTTTTATCTCCTATTCAACAGTATGAGTTTTTAAATAGTCAAGCCATTTTTCGCAGTACTCCTTTACAAGATGGATTCCGTCATAGGCGGCATCTTCCGGAAGAGAACCGTCTGCGGATATGACAGCGTTTTCCGTATCAATATAGTAGACCTTCTTTTCTTTTGCCAATTCCTGCAGAAGGCGGTTGTACTCGGATATTTTCGCGTTTGTTATATATTGATGTTCGGAAGAAACTTTGTCTGAAACCGGCATAATTCCCTGTATGTATATCAATGCGCGGGGGTTGATGTCCTGTATGGCATCGATGATGTCCCCGTACTTTTTCTGGAAAACCCGGCTGTATGCCCATCCGGTTTCATTGATTCCGAACATAATGTATACTTTTGAGAAATCAGTTGTCTTCAGCGCGTCCATTACGGAAATTTTTTCACCGTCTTTTTTGATAACAGGTTTTGTGAATACGGTATTGACCATCAGTCCCTTATAAACATAGGAAGTTGTGTTTGATAAACCGGTGTTCAGAATCAGACCTTCCGTTCTGGAATCACCGATGAAAACGGCGTCCTCAAAGTAAGTGTCTTCAACCGTATCGGATACCGGAACGGGTTTCGAAAAGTCATACAATGAAGTTGAACCGTCGTCAGAGGCGGAAAAATCATTCGCCAAATTATCCGCAGTGCCGTCGTTATTTTCTTCCGGATTGGATATGGTAGCGGCAAGTAATTCGCAGGGATTTAGCGCGTCCGGCAGATTGTAGCCGGCATACGCTTCAACGCGTGCGAGCATGATAAAATATGTAAAAAGCAGACATGAAAACAAGAGGAAAAGGAAAATTTTCCGGCGGTTTTTGATATGGCGTTTTTTACAATATCCGGTGTTTGTCTGTTTCGGGGCAGTATTTAGATTGATGTGTTTTTTTCTCATAATGTATCCCTCCAATCGTAGTGCATTTATCTTTATATTTATTAGACGTGTTGGGGAGCAAAAAAGTTGAAATGGAATCCATAATTGTATAAGAGAGAGAAAAGTGATATTATGGACTTGTAATCAGAGATTTTTTTGCGGGATACAAATTGAAAATGGTGTAATGCAGGCATTTGCAACAGTAAAATCACCAACACAGGTTAATTATCCAACGGGATATTATGGTATTAAAGTGAGAGTGTATAATGATTCGGGAACCATTATTATTAATGATGATTGGTTTTATAATCCAGAGTCTAATATTAGTGGCAGAACCATTTATTCAAACACAATATCTGCATCTGGAACTTATGTAAGAAGTCCGGATTTGACACTCGTGGAAAATGCCGAATCGTATATTGCGCCTATGTATCTTCAGGATGGGAAAACCGTAATTGGAGAATATCGTTCTGAAATACCTCAATCAGAAACATACACGAAAGAAACAAAGTAAGCATTTCATAGGAGGTAAACACTATGCCGGAAAAACTGTTTAATAAACTGGCGCAGTTAGACTGCGTAGAAGCGATTGCGTTGGGAGGTTCGAGAGCAGGTGATGTTTTTGATGAAAAATCGGATTATGACGTGTATGTGTATGTGGCATAATCTTTTAAATTGCAAGATTCTCTATGACAAAAACGACCGGCTGCGTGCTGCGCAGGAAAAATATAATGTGCCGTATCCGAAAGAATTAAAAAGGGCAATTATTGACAGGCAGATGAGACTTCTTGATTCGGCGCTGCCTGCATACAGGACACAGATAAAAAAAGCAGTCAGACGCGGGGATTTGGTAAGCATGAATCATAGGGTGACGGAATTTCTGGCTTCGTATTTTGACGTATTGTTTGCACTGAATGAACAGACACATCCCGGAGAAAAACGGCTGATTGAGTTATGTAAAAAGAACTGCGGCATTCTGCCGGAGGATTTTGAGGAAAATATACGTATGTTGTTTTCTCATATGTATGCGGAAGGCGGGGAGCGTTTGAAAGTTATTGATGATGTTGACAGAATAATCGGATGTGTCAGGCGGATGCAGGTTATCTTTTGATGAGTTAAAATAAGTACAACAATAGCGTAGAGGCGTGTGGAATAGTAATGTAAACCATACGCTTTTTTGGAGAAGATAGGGTGAAGTTTTAATTTACAAATCCCCCAAAATATTATACAATTTATATAATTTCGAATATATGCATTCAGGAGGAACTGTTTATGGAAAAGATAAAGATGACAACGCCCCTTGTGGAGATGGACGGAGACGAGATGACAAGAGTCCTCTGGAAGATGATTAAGGATGAACTGCTTCTTCCGTTTGTAGAGCTTAAGACGGAATATTACGACCTTGGTCTTCCACACAGAAACGAGACGAATGACCAGGTGACGGTTGATTCGGCAAACGCGACCAAGAAGTACGGCGTTGCGGTGAAATGCGCGACGATTACACCGAACGCGGCGAGAATGCCGGAGTATCACCTCAAGGAGATGTGGAAGAGTCCGAACGGAACCATCCGCGCCATTCTTGACGGTACTGTATTTCGCGCGCCGATTATCGTAAAGGGTATCGAGCCGTATGTTTCTACATGGAAGAAGCCGATTACGATTGCAAGACATGCGTACGGCGACGTGTATAAGGGCGTGGAGATGAAGGTCCCGGGAGCGGGAAAGGCGGAAATAGTCTATACCGCAGAGGATGGAAGCCAGATGCGGGAAACCATCCATGAGTTTAAGGGAGCGGGCATCGTACAGGGTATGCACAATCTGAACGGCTCCATTGAGAGTTTCGCGAGAAGCTGTTTCAATTTTGCACTGGATACAAAGCAGGATTTGTGGTTTGCCACGAAGGACACGATTTCCAAGAAATATGACCATACATTTAAGGATATTTTTCAGGAGATTTTTGACGCTGAGTACGCCGAGAAGTTTGAAAAGGCGGGAATCGAATATTTCTATACATTGATTGACGATGCGGTGGCGAGAGTGATTCGTTCCGAGGGCGGTTACATATGGGCGTGCAAGAACTATGACGGTGACGTGATGTCAGATATGGTCGCGACGGCGTTTGGCTCGCTTTCCATGATGACGTCCGTGCTGGTTTCTCCGGAAGGTAATTATGAGTACGAGGCGGCGCATGGAACGGTACAGAGGCATTATTACAAGTATTTAAAGGGTGAGAAGACCTCCACAAATCCGATTGCGACGATTTTTGCGTGGAGCGGGGCGTTAAGGAAGCGTGGAGAACTTGACAATCTTCCTGATTTGGCGTCGTTTGCGGATAAACTGGAAGCGGCATGTATCAAGACGATTGAGGACGGTAAGATGACAAATGACCTTGCCATTATAACAAAGCTTTCCAATCCGCAGGTTTTGAACAGTGAGGAATTTATTCAGGCAATCAGACAGACGTTAGAGGATATGTTATAAGATGATAAGATTAATTGCGAGCGATGTAGACGGAACGCTTTTAGGGCGCGGTGAGGACAAAATTGATACAGAAGTTTTTGACTTGATTAATGCTGTCAGTGATTTAGGGGTGTTGTTTGTGATTGCAAGCGGCAGACCGTACTGTGAATTAAAGCATTTGTTTGAACCGGTGATGGATAAGATAGCGCTGGTGTGCAGCGACGGAGCGTTGACTGTTTATCACGGCAAAAATGTTCTTGAGATGCAGATGGACCGTGAGAGGGCGGAGGCGCTTCTTCACGACGTGGAGTCGAAACCGGACTGTGAATTTCTTGTTTACGGTGAGTTTATCGCTTACATGAAACCAAAGGAAGAATCGTACGACCAGAAGGTCCGCGAGAGCTGTTTTAATAATGTCAATGTCATTAATACGTTTAAACACATCGGTGAAGACTATCTTAAAGTGGGAATTTACAATAAAAAAGGCATTTCCTGTGTCGAGGATTATTTTCTCGGCAAATGGTCCGAGGATTTTGAAGTGATTTATTCCGCGAATGAATGGCTGGAGTTCGCGGCGCCGGGGGTGAATAAGAGCGTGGGAATTACCGCCCTGATGGATAAGTTTCATATTAAAAAAGAAGAAACGGTTGCATTTGGCGATAGTTACAACGATGTGGGAATGTTTCAGACAGTAGGAAGGGCATACGCCATGGAGGGGGCGAAACCGGAGCTGAAGGAAATCGCTTACGGACTCTCCAACGGCGTTGTAAAAACAATTAAGCAGTTGTTTGGTATTCTGTAGAAGAAGACGGAGGCAGAGTATGGATAAAAAATATGTGATGGCCCTGGACCAGGGAACAACAAGCTCCAGATGTATTATTTTTGACAAGCTGGGAAATATATGCAGTATGGCGCAGAAAGAATTTGCACAGATTTATCCTCTGCCGGGCTGGGTCGAACATGACCCGATGGAAATATGGTCGTCACAAATCAGCGTGCTTTCTGAGGCGATGAGCAAGATTAACTGTTGCGCCGACGAGATTGCGGCAATCGGTATCACAAATCAGAGAGAGACGACGATTGTGTGGGATAAGGATACGGGAAAGCCTGTTTATAACGCGATTGTATGGCAGTGTAAGAGAACCTCGGATGTCATTGACAGGCTCAATAAAGAGGGCTTCGGCGATGTCATACGGGCAAAGACGGGACTGATACCGGACGCTTATTTTTCCGCGACAAAGCTTGCGTGGATTCTTGAACATGTGGACGGCGCCAGGAAGAAGGCGGAAGAGGGGAAGCTTTTGTTCGGCACCGTTGATACGTGGCTGATGTACCAGCTCACGGAGGGAAAAGTTTTCGCGACAGATTATACCAATGCATCGCGTACCATGCTTTTTAACATTGAAAAGCTGGACTGGGATGATGAGATTCTCGAATATTTTCAGATACCGAAATGTATTCTGCCAAAAGTTCTGCCGTCAAGCGGTGTTTTCGGATATACGTCAAAGAAACTGACCGGAGGAACAAGCCTTCCGATAGCAGGCGTTGCGGGAGACCAGCAGGCTGCGCTGTTCGGACAGTGCTGTTTTGATTCGGGAGAAGTGAAAAATACTTACGGAACAGGCTGCTTTATGCTGATGAATACAGGCAGGCGGATGGTGCGCAGCGGAAGCGGTCTTTTGACAACGATTGCGGCAAGCGCGGATTCCAATGTGCAGTATGCGCTTGAGGGCAGCGTGTTTGTTGCAGGCGCTGCGATTCAGTGGCTTCGTGACGAACTGCAGCTCGTTCATACGGCGGCGGAGACGGAGAGCATTTCCATGAGCATTCCCGATACCGCGGGCGTATATGTTGTGCCGGCGTTTGCCGGACTGGGCGCGCCGTACTGGAACCAGCACGCAAGAGGAATTATTACGGGATTGACGAGAGGCGCGGGCAGAAAGCACATTGTCAGGGCGACGTTAGAATCGGTTGCGTATCAGGTTAACGACCTGCTTTTGGCAATGGAAAACGACTCCCATATCCGTCTTAGGTCGCTCAAGGTGGACGGTGGAGCGTCCGTCAATGATTTTCTGATGCAGTTTCAGGCGGATATCCTAAAAATTTCTGTCGAGCGGCCCGACGTTGTGGAGACGACAGGTCAGGGAGCGGCATTCCTTGCGGGAATGGCAGTGGGCGTCTGGAAGGATAAGGAAGAACTAAAGAATATCTGGAAGCTGCAAAAGAAATTTGAACCGCTTATGGACAGGGAAAAACGGGATGAATTGGTAAACGGCTGGAAAAAATCAATTTCCATGTTAAACGGATGACCTCAACGGACCGACAGGATGAATCAATTAGTGGTTGAATTTTTTTCAAAATTATGTTATCATATATCTTCGGGAAGTATATTTTGTATTTAAAAAGGTGAATTGAGATGTTGGATTATTTTTTTGACGGTATGAATATATACCAGCTTTTGGTTTGGTTTTTTATATTTAGTTTTCTTGGCTGGGTGATGGAATGTATTGTCATCCGTAAGGAGAAGGGATATTGGGAGAACAGAGGATTTGCGAAGCTTCCGTTCTGTGTAATTTACGGATTCGGCGTGTTAAACGCATGTATTCTTTTTAAACCGATTGAGCATAATTATATTGCCTTGTATATTGCGGGAGCTATTGGCGCTACGATATTTGAGTATCTGACGGCAGTGGCGATGCAGAAGCTTTTTGGTGAAGTGTGGTGGGATTATACGCATAAGAAATTTAACTATAAAGGCATTTTATGTCTGGAGAGTACGCTTGGCTGGGGTATTGTCGCGGTATTTGTTTTCGGATATCTGGATAACGCAATCTCGCGGATGGTGATGTCATGGAACAAGAATCTGACGATGCTGCTTGGGATTGTATTGTGCGTAAGCTATTTCATTGATTTTTCCTATCATTTCGTACATTCATATCATCGCAATAAATATGATGCGAATGTGGAGGAACTCGACGAATCGGAATATGATGAAGAGGATGAAATCAGAACCATCAAAAAGGCGTAAGATAGAGTAAGAACGGACAAGGCTGTTGCAGAATATGCGGCAGCCTTTTAGTTATTTAACAGGAAATTGTTTGACAGGATGTTTTGTGATGAACAGGTATAACAGAAATAATCTGCTAAAAGTTGATTTGATTTATAAGCTGGTTACGGTAGCCGTTTGCTATCCGTTTTTATTAATTATTTTTAAGCTTGCGTTAAAACTGAGCAAAGTAGAATATCTGACCAATGAGTATATCTTTAAGTTTCTGACAAGACCGACTACGGTGGCCGCCATATTATTGACGGCTGTTTTGATGTGCGTTGTTGTGACAATGGAGCAGCAGCTTGTATTTGCCGGTTATGAAATCTTAAAAAAGGAGCGTAAAAGGGCTTCTTATCTGACGGAAAACGGCATCTTGTCAATGAAAAACATCTTCAAACCGAAAAATTTCCCGGCTGTTTTTATATCGGGAATTATGGTACTTACGCTCAATTTAGCGATTGTTTATAATATTGTTGTCAATCTGACCAACATAAAAAATTATCTTTTTGTCGGCTTTCGAAAATATATAGATATGCGGTTTGCGTTTATTGGAATAGTGTTAATTTTTGTAGTCTTAACAGTTCTCGGTTTGTTTACTTCCTGTATCATGTACGACAGAAAATGTTCGTTTAAAGAGGCGTTTTGTGCCAGTATGCATATGACGTGCCGTAATCCGGTAAAGATTCTGGCAGGTATTATTTTATATAATATTACTGTGTTTGTTGTGATATTGCTGCTTTATATTTTTATTACGGCAGTTGTGGCGGCGGTTGTAGCGGTATTTGGTATTGAACGTACCGGAGTGGCGGTTTATCTGACGGCGATGCACTATTTCAGCGACGGTATGAATATTATTCTGACACTGATTTCCGTACCGTGCAGTTTTCTTTACACGGTTTATCTTTACCAGAAGCTTGGCGGAACTTTTCAGGGAAAACGGGATGAAGAGAACGAGGAGTACCGGGAAGTTATCCATGCCATTATAGCGGTGACAATGATGATGGACCTTTTTTTTCTGTTTACCATTCTGGCGGATAATCCGTTTAAGTTGATGGATGCGCTGGATATTGCGAGGATAACTGCTCATCGCGGAAGCAGTATGGAATATCCCGAAAATTCTATGGCGGCGTTTGAGCAGGCAGTGCGTGATTTAACGGATTGTATTGAACTGGATGTGCGGCAGACGGCGGACGGCGGTTTCGTTATTATGCATGACGAGAACCTCAAACGAACGACTGGGGTTGACAGGCTGGTAGGTGAACTGACGAAAGCGGAGGTTTGCAGTCTGCAAGTCGGATACAATCTGGAGAAAGCGTATCCTGGGGAGACGGTGCCGTCTCTTGAGGAATTTCTGGAATTTGTTCGTTATAAACCGGTAAAACTGAATATTGAACTGAAAACGGCGTCTACGGACTTTGATTATGCAAAAAGTATCTATAAAATACTGAAGGAATACGGTGTGCTGGGTTCCTGTTACATTACGTCGACTGACTATAATATATTGAAAGAGATGAAGCTTCTTGACGAGGATATTGAGACAGGATACATTTTATCGATAGCGATGGGAAATTATTACGATATGGAGTATGTGGATTTTTTCAGCGTCAATTACAGGTTTGTGACGAATACTATGATTTATGTCCTGCATCACCGGGGAAAGGAAATTCATGTGTGGACGTTGAATAATGAGGAGGATATTATTAAATACACGAATATGGGAGTAGATAATATCATTACAGACGAGCCGCTTTTTGCGAGAAAAACAATTTATTCCAAAGATGCCCCCGATATTTTGAAATCAGTGATGGATTATGTATTTGGTAATTAGTTTGGGAAATCCCATATAAGGAATCGATAATCGAATTAAAAATTGAATTTTACAAAAAAATACAGTATAATGAATGTATTACTTCATTTGGAGAACGGAGGATGATTATGGACAATAAAAGAATTGTTGTCGCGCTGGGAAGAAACGCGTTCGGAGAGACGTTTCCGGAGCAGCAGGCGAATGTTAAGAAGGCTGCGCAGGCGATAGCAGACCTCGTTGAAGCAAAATATGAGATTGTAATTACACATAGCAACGGACCGCAGGTGGGGATGATTCAGACAGCTATGACAGAGTTTTCCAGACTCGATTCCAGATATACGGTCGCGCCGATGTCTCTTTGCGGGGCGATGAGCCAGGGATATATAGGATATGACCTTCAGAATGCCATTCGTACGGAATTGTTAAACAGAGGCATTTATAAGACGGTCTCTACGGTGATTACGCAGGTAAGGGTTGACCCGTTTGATTCGGCGTTCAGTAATCCGACGAAGGTAATCGGCCGTCAGATGACGAAAGAAGAGGCGGATGCGGAGGAAGCAAAGGGCAATTATGTTAAAGAAGAAAACGGCGCTTACAGGAGAGTTATCGCGGCTCCGCAGCCGATTGATATCTATGAGATTGAGGCGGTGAGAACGCTTCTTGACGCCGGACAGATTGTGATTGCCGGAGGCGGAGGCGGCATTCCTGTTTTGCAGCAGGGAACGAGGCTCAAAGGAGCGAGCGCCATTATCGAGAAGGATTATACGGCGGCAAAGCTTGCGGAACTTCTCAGCGCGGGAACGCTTCTGTTTTTAACGGCGTATGACAGGCTGACAATCGAAGCGGGAACGCCAAAGGAGCGCGTGTTTGATAAGATTTCGGCATCGGAGCTTAAGAAGTATATTGATGCCGGACATTTTCCGGCTATTACCACATTTCCTAAGGTAGACGCGTCTATCCGGTTTGTTTCGGCATTCCCGGACGGCAAGGCGGTCATCGCTAATCTGGAGAAGGCGAAAGAAGGACTGGCGGGAAAATCGGGGACGACGATTACGGCGTAATGAAAATTAAAGACCGGTGCAGGGCAGGATATAATGAGAAATTCGATAGATACTAATTTTATGATATATGAAATTTCCCATTATATGTTCCTCCATAAATCAAACTCTTTCAATACTCAGTCTTTCCGTACGCTTCCCCAGAAGAACAGCGCCACGGTTCCCGGACCGGTATGGCTGCCGATGGTCGTTCCGATATCATTGATTTCCACTTTGCCGCTTAATTGCGGGAACCGTTCTTCCACAAGGTCCGCTACGGCTCTGGCGCTTTCATAACACGCGGATTGTGAAATATAACATTTGCCTGAATAAGAAAGTCCGTCTTCGGCAAATTCTTCCATCTTGTCAACAATCGCACGGATGACTTTTTTCTCGGTGCGGATTTTAACACGCGGAATCAGACGCCCCAGATTATCCATGTTGAGAAGCGGGCAGATATTTAACACGCCGCCTACAAAACCTGCGGCTTTGGAAATTCTTCCGCCTTTGATATAAAATGTAAGGTCGGAAGAATAAAACCAGTGGTGGAGATTTAATCTGTGTTCTTCCGCCCAGGCAGCAAGGTCGTCGATGTTCATTCCCGCATCGCGCAGGTCTGCGAGCTTATCCATGAAAAGACCGTAGCCGGAAGAAGCGCCAAGAGAATCGATGATAAAAATCTTACGTTCCGGATAGGTTTCTTTTAATTCTTCCATAGCAATTCTGGCGGAGTTTACCACACCAGAAATTCCTGATGAAAGGCTGACATGAAGAATGTCTTTTCCTTCTTTTAAAAAGCCTTCAAAATATTCTTTAAATTCCTCGGAATTAATCTGCGATGTTTTGGTGTCGGCGCCGTTTGCCATGGCACGGTAAAACTCGCTAAACGGAATGGACTTGCCCAGGTCGTCTTCATAGGCTTTGCCGTCCAGTTCAAAATGAAAGCAGATATAAGAAATGCTGCGTTCCTTAAAATGTTCTTCTGTAAGGTCTGCCGTGGAACAGCAGCTTAAAATATAGTCGTTCATAGTGTCCTCCATGTTCCTGTTTTATTGTGTTATAATATTCTTGATTGCGGCAAAGCTTTCTTTGCTGATAACATGCTCTATTTTGCAGGCGTCTTCTGTCGCGATGTGTTCCGGTACGCCTAAACGGATGAGCCACTTCGAAATCAGTTCATGGCGTTCATAAATTGTCTCCGCAATCTCCCTGCCCTCGCCGGTAAGATAAATAAAACCGGCGTCAGTAACGGTAATGTGGTTTTTGGCACGCAGATTTTTCATGGCAATGCTGATGCTTGATTTCTTAAAGCCCAGCTCGTTTGCAATATCCACGGAACGTACCACAGGTAATTTCTTACTTAATATTAAAATAGTTTCCAGATAGTTTTCTGCAGATTCGTTTGGTGCCATTTCGCTCACTCCCGGTAAATAAAGATAGGTCAAGTATAGCACAGCGCGAACAGAATATCAAATTTATAAATATTAATTATTTGTAAATAATTATTGACAACTAATAAAAGTTAGCATATACTAACCTTGAAAGGAGAGAACGTATTGGTGAAAATATATTTTCTCGCGAAAACAGAAAAGAGGTTGATTGTATGCCGTTATCTATGGTAAAAGAAGGTGAAACGGGTGTTATCCAGAAAGTCGGGGGCAGGGGTGATACTAAGAAGTTTCTTGAAAATCTGGGATTTGTCGTCGGTGGAATCGTGACAGTTATTTCGGAGCGAAACGGAAACTTAATTGTCAATGTCAAGGATTCCCGCATTGCAATCGGCAAGGATATGGCGAACCGCATTATGGTTTAGTATTTGTGATAAGATGAAAAGGAGATGAATTTTATGAAGACATTACAGCAAGCCGGTATCGGGGAAACGGTTACCGTAAAAAAACTGTCGGGCGGAGGTCCCGTAAAGAGGCGGATTATGGATATGGGGATTACCAAAGGCGCCACAATTTATGTCAGGAAAGTCGCACCGCTTGGAGACCCTGTGGAGGTGACGGTGAGAGGATACGAGTTATCGTTGAGAAAATCAGACGCCGGAATGATAGAAGTAGAATAATTTTTTTATTTGCGAGTTAGTCATTACTAATAAATGGTAGTAATTGCAAACATACTTATTAAAAAATTAAGGAAGGAAAAGAAGATGGCAATGAGAATTGTATTGGCAGGAAATCCGAACTGCGGAAAAACAACAGTATTTAACGCATTGACCGGTTCCAATCAGTATGTGGGAAACTGGCCGGGCGTTACGGTAGAAAAGAAAGAGGGGAAGCTAAGAAATTTTAAAGAAGTTACGATTGTTGATTTACCGGGCATCTATTCGCTTTCTCCTTATACATTGGAGGAAGTTGTCGCGAGAAATTATATTATAAATGAAAAACCGGACGCGGTTTTGAATATCGTAGACGGTACGAATATCGAGAGAAACCTGTATCTGACCACCCAAGTGATAGAACTGGGGGTTCCTGTTGTCATAGCGGTAAATATGATGGATATTGTCAGAAAGAACGGCGACAGTATTAACACGGAAATGCTTGCTGAAAATCTGGGGTGCCCTGTCGTTGAAATTTCCGCGCTCAAGGGGACGGGTATAGACGACGCGGCAAAAGCGGTTGTAAAAGCCGCGCACAGCAAAAAAGCGGCAACTATCGTGCATAGATTTGCTGATACGGTCGAAGAAAAAATATTTGCCGTGGAGTCCAAAATCGACGCGGATGTAACACAGGAGCAAAAGCGTTTTTTCGCGATTAAGCTTCTTGAAAAAGACGAAATGATGAAAGCTTTGATGAAGACAGCACCGGACGTTACGGAGGAGATAAATGCGCTGGAGGAACAATTCGACGACGATACGGAAAGCATTATTACAAACGAGCGTTATACATACATTTCATCCGTTATCAAAAACTGTGTGCACAAAAGCAGTAAAGGGGAAAAGTTGACAATATCGGATAAGATTGATAAGATTGTCACAAACCGTATTCTGGCGCTGCCGATTTTTGCGGCTGTGATGTTTCTGGTATACTACATTGCGATGTCAACAATAGGCGCGTGGTGCACTGACTGGACAAATGACAATTTGTTCGGAGACGGTTTTCATTTACTGGGCATAGGCGCGGGAGCATATGAGGAAGCGGCAGAAGAATTTGGCGGTGCGGCGGAGATTATCGACGCATTTGCGGAGTATGCCGGAGAACTGGGTATAGAGACTGATACGACGGATGAAACGTCGCTTGACAGCATGATGGCGTCTCTTCATGCTGATACGACAGTGACTTATCTTGTGGAAGATGAGGAAACACTGGCAACGGAAGAAAGAACGGCGACATATGCAGAGCTTCAGAAAGCGCTTGAGGTGTATAAAGCATACGGTCTGGAAGAACCTGACACAGCGGAATACGGCGTTTGGATTCCGGGCATCCCCGTTCTGTTTGAAATGGCGCTGGATGCTGTTTCCTGCGCGGACTGGTTAAAGGGACTGGTGCTTGACGGTATTGTAGCCGGAGTGGGTGCGGTGCTTGGTTTCGTGCCACAGATGCTTGTGTTGTTTTTGCTGCTTGCGTTTTTGGAATACTGCGGTTATATGGCAAGAATTGCGTTTATTATGGATAGAATTTTCCGCAAGTTCGGTCTTTCGGGAAAATCATTTATTCCGATGCTGGTCGGTACGGGATGCGGAATACCGGGTATTATGGCGTCTCGTACGATTGAAAATGAAAAGGACCGCCGTATGACGATTATTACAACGACATTTATCCCGTGCGGAGCAAAAGTGCCGTTTATCGCGATGATTGCAGGCGCGTTGTTCGGCGGTTCGGCGTTGATTTCAACGGGTGCTTACTTTATCGGAGTGGCGGCAATCATCTGTTCCGGTATTATATTAAAGAAAACGAAATTGTTTGCCGGTGAGCCGGCTCCGTTTGTCATGGAACTTCCGGCGTATCATATGCCGACGGTTGGCGCGGTTTTGAGAAGCATGTGGGAGAGAGGCTGGTCGTTTATCAAAAAGGCCGGTACAATTATATTACTGTCAACAATTGTTGTATGGTTTGCGACATATTTCGGATTTGTGGACGGAAAATTTACAATGCTTGCGGAAGATGAGATTGCAAACAGCTTACTTGCGGGACTTGGAAATCTTCTGGCATGGATTTTTGTACCGCAGGGATGGGGAAACTGGCAGGCGGCAGTGGCGTCCATTACGGGACTGATTGCCAAAGAAAATATTGTAGGCACGATGGGAGTACTTTACGGCGGCACAGAGCAGACGGTTTATCAGGCGCTGGCGGCGGCATTTACTTCGGCAAGCGCGCTTTCCTTCCTTGTCTTTAACCTTCTTTGCGCTCCGTGTTTTGCGGCTATGGGGGCGATTAAGCGTGAAATGAACAACACGAAATGGTTCTTTTTCGCAATCGGATATCAGTGCGGTCTGGCATACCTTGTTTCGCTGGTTGTGTACAGAATCGGCGGTCTGTTTACGGGAGCATGTGGATTCGGCATCTGGACGATTGTGGCGGTTGTTATTGTAATCGGTTTTCTTTATTTGTTGTTTCGTCCGTATAAAGAAGAAAAACAGTTGGTTTATGGAGGTAAAATATGGGCACGGTCATAACGGGAGTGATTGTACTGGCGCTGGTTGTTCTGGCAGTCAGAAGTATGATAAAGAGTAAAAAAAGCGGAAAGTCTATACAATGCGGCGGCGACTGCAGTCGTTGCGGCGGTCACTGCCATTAAATAAAAGATTGAGGCTGCTGCGGAAAAATTTGTAATGCAGCAGCCTTTTTCTGTCTTCCTCATTCGTTCGTTCGAACAGGATATTCCCGAAAGGTATAACAATCTATTCAAGATAAGTAGTTGTCATTTTTATTTTTTCATATATAATATATATGAAAATCATAAGAAGAAAGGCTTGATAAAATTGGATGAAAGATTAATACGGATAATCATTGATTCATTTCCGAAAATTCTCATACCGGGGCTGAAAGTCACGCTGCCCCTTACCGTTATCGCGTTTGCGCTGGCGCTTATGATTGCGACGGCTGTCGCGCTGATTCAGTTCGCGAATGTGGCGGTTTTAAAACAGATTTCCAGAATATACATCTGGATTATCAGGGGAACGCCCCTTCTGGTGCAGCTTTATGTTGTGTTCTTCGGTATTTCGGGGATGGGATATTTAATAGAACCGTTTATCTGCGCGGCGGTTGTGCTTGCCGTCAACGAAGGCGCATACTGCGCGGAAACCATCCGTGCGGCGCTCGAATCGGTTTCAAAAGGGCAGATTGAGGCGGGGTATTGCGTGGGAATGTCCTATATGCAGATTATCAGAAGAATTGTCCTCCCGCAGGCGTTAAGGACGGCATTTCCGCCGCTTTCCAACTCGCTTCTTTCGATGATGAAAGATACGTCTTTAGTTGCCTGCATTACCGTTGCGGAAATGTTTATGTCGGCGCAGCGAATCGTTGCCAGAACATATGAACCGATGGCGGTTTATCTTGAGGTCGCGGTTATTTATTTACTGTTTTCCACCGTTCTGACATGGCTTCAGGGCATCGGGGAGAAGTATTTGAACCGCTATCAGCGGGAGGTGTGAGATGTTAGAAGTACGGGACATACATAAAAAATTTGCAGATACTCCGGTGCTTTGCGGTGTCAGTATCCGTGTGGATAAAGGGGATGTGATTGCCGTCTTAGGTCCGAGCGGCTCCGGGAAAACGACACTTTTGCGCTGTATGAATTTTCTGGAGAAAGCGGACGAAGGCGTCATGATATTTGACGGCGGGGAGTACCGGTTTGGCAGCGTGAAACGCAAAGAAATCGCTGCTATTCGCCGCAAAACGGCGTTTGTTTTTCAGAGTTACAATCTGTTTCTCAATAAGACGGCATTGCAGAATGTGACGGAAGGGCTGATTGTGGCACGAAAAATGCCAAAGCGTGATGCGGAGGTAATCGGACAAAAAATGCTTGATAAAGTAGGGCTTTCCGACAAATATAACGCTTATCCGCACCAGTTGTCGGGCGGGCAGCAGCAGCGCGTGGCGATTGCGAGGGCGCTGGCGGCGGAGCCGGAGATTATTTATTTTGACGAACCCACGTCTGCACTGGACCCGGAATTAACGGGAGAGGTTTTAAATGTGATGAGGCAGCTTGCAGGCGAGGGAATGACCATGATTGTCGTCACACATGAGATGGAATTTGCGAAAACGGTTTCCAATAAGGTGATTTTTATGGAAAACGGCGTGATTGTGGAGCAGGGCAGCTCCAAGGAGTTTTTTGAACATCCGAAGTGCGAGCGGACAAGAGAGTTTTTACGCATAGAAGCAGGAAATAGAATTGTATAACGGAAGGGAGGAAGCAAAATGAGAAAAAGAAATTTTAAATTAGCATTGATGGCGGTGCTTACCGCAGGAATTACGGCATTCTCCGGATGCGGACAAAAGGCGGCGGATAACAGTGATAAGGATTTGCTTTCGCGGATTCAGGAAAAAGGCGAGATTGTTGTTGCCATGGAGGGTACATGGGCACCGTGGACGTATCATGATGAGACGGATAAACTGGTTGGCTTTGATACCGAGGTTGCGGAAAAGATTGCGGAAAAGCTTGGTGTGAAAGCGGTGTTTGTTGAGGGAGAATGGGACGGACTGCTTGCCGGTCTTGAGGTGGGACGGTATGATATTATGGTAAATGGCGTGGAAGTGACAGACGAGCGTTCCGAGAAGTATGATTTCACGGAGCCGTACGCCTATATCCGTACCGCGCTGGTTGTCAATGAAGATAATACCGATATTGCGACTTTTGATGATTTAAAGGGAAAAACAACGGCGAACAGCATCAACAGTACCTACATGTATCTGGCGGAAGAGTACGGCGCGACGGTTCTCGGCGTGGATACGCTCGACCAGACGATGGATATGGTTTTATCAGGGAGAGCGGACGCGACGTTAAATGCGGAGGTTTCTGTATATGATTATCTGGGTGTACATACTGATGCGAAGCTGAAAGTCGCCGCGTTGACGGACGACGCTTCGTTTGTCGCCATTCCGGTCAGGAAAGGCGATGACTCTGCCACGCTTAGGGAAGCGATTAGCAAAGCAATAGAAGAACTTCGCGATTCCGGCGAGCTGGGAGAAATTTCTCAAAAATATTTCGGAAGTGACATTACAAAGAATGAGTAATCAGAATTTATTGGAAAAACTGCGGGGCGGAGAGTGTTTAACTCTCCGCCAGCAGGCGTTATTAACGATACAGCTTAGTATTCCGGCGATTATGGCACAGGTTTCGTCTATCGTGATGCAGTATATCGACGCGTCCATGGTGGGAAGACTTGGAGCGAACGATTCCGCGTCTATCGGCCTCGTATCGTCAAGCACATGGCTGATGGGGGGACTTTGCTCGGCGGCAGGCATCGGGTTTACGGTGCAGGTCGCGCAGAGAATTGGCGCACGAGATGACGCGCGCGCGCGAAATATTGTCAAGCAGGGCTTATTATCCGTGCTTGCTTTTTCATGTCTTCTGATGGCAGCAGGTACGGCGGTGAGCGGCGTTCTTCCGGTGTGGCTTGGCGGTGAGGCGGAGATCTGCGCGAACGCGTCAAACTATTTTTTTGTCTATGCGTTATTTCTGCCTGTATTACAGTTAAACCATACGGCAGGCGGTATGATACAGTGCAGCGGCAATATGAAATTGCCGAGTATTCTGCATATCGCGATGTGTTTTCTGGATGTGATACTGAATCTGCTGCTGATTTTTCCAACAAGGAGTGTTACGGTTTGGGGAATGACATTTACCATGGCGGGCGCCGGACTCGGTGTGCTCGGAGCGGCGCTTGGCACGGCTTTTTCAGAGCTTATTATCGTCTGCTTTATGCTGTATTATCTGCTGTTTGTATCGCCAGCGCTTCGTCTTAGAAAGGGCGAGAAACTTCGGTTCCGGGCGGAAGAATTAAAGCGTGCAGTGAAAATTGCGCTTCCGGTGGGATTTGAACAGGTGGTGATGTGCGGCGCGCAGATTATGTCTACGAAGATTGTGGCACCTCTCGGTACGATTGCCATTGCCGCAAATTCATTTTCCGTCACGGCGGAGAGCCTTTGTTATATGCCGGGATACGGTATCGGTACGGCTGCCACCACGCTGATTGGACAAAGTATCGGCGCGGGGCGCAAGGATTTGACGAAACGTCTTGGATGGCTTACGACAGGACTTGGTATGCTTGTGATGACGGGAAGCGGAATTTTATTGTTTGTGTTTGCACCGTTTATGATTGGACTGCTCTCTCCCGAGCCAGCCATCCGTGAACTCGGTACGGCGGTGCTTCGGATTGAGGCGTTTGCGGAACCGATGTATGCAGCGTCGATTGTGGCTTCAGGCGTATTCCGCGGAGCGGGAGATACGTTTGTTCCAAGCTGTATGAATCTGTTTAGTATGTGGTGCGTGAGGATTCCGTTGGCGGCGCTTCTTGCCCCGCGGTTCGGACTGCACGGCGTCTGGATTGCCATGTGTATTGAGCTTTGCGTGCGCGGCGTATTGTTTCTTTTGCGGCTTGCCGGAAAGAAATGGCAGAGAGGAATGACAGATACGGAAAAATAATAATATACTTGAAAAAGGTCCTGTAGTTACTTGAATATGAACAATAGGACCTAATGATGTCGTCATTTGGTATGGAACCAATAGCAGTCAGAGCAGCACAGGCGGATGGTATTCCGTTCTGTTCTGCAATTACAGCAAGATGTACATCAATTTTTCCATACGATTTTCTACTTTACATTCTATGGGGTTCACTGAGGGTATTATATTATATTTATCCGGCGATAGCAATCTGTCTGTCATTTCCCGAAAGAAAACTTGCAATGGTGTCAACGGGTTACTTTATTCCGAAGGGGGAGGCGGTAATGTTTGCATGAGGGCAAAGAACGATCCCGCTTTCCCAGTACTAAAATATTCATACCAAAATTCCAGTGTATCTGATTGAAAAACACCTAAATGCTCAATGATTTGTTTTGCCCACAACAGAGAACCTGTAGGATTTGCGGTAATAAGGTTATTATCTGCGACACATGGCTCGTCTATATAGTAATCCTGTCCTTTATAAGCGGGTGAAAACATTTCAAGAAATCCCTGTCCATTACTGGTATGCCGACGGCTATCCAATAATCCAAAATTCGCAAGTGCAACGGTAGCGCCACAAATTGCACCAACCGTAGCCCTTGAAGAGAGAAATTCGCTTGCTTTTTTGATAATTGCACTATGTTTTGGGTCATTCCATGTATCTGCACCCGGTAGCAGCAACACGCTTGTTTCATTTACAGCAATATCGTCAATCAAGCAATCGGGTACGACTGTCAGCCCTCCCATAGTATGGATTGGCTTTTTAGAATAGCTGACTGTTTTAAGCGATACACGCTCGGCGTCCTTTTTGAAAAATCGCCCGGAATGTAGTTCCGAAGTAACATAACCTAGTTCCCAGTCGGCTAAAGTTTCAAGAACATAAACATAGATTGTAAACATAAATTTCCTCCTTTTCAGCGTTCCATTGATTTGTTTGCCTTTTTATTGTATCATTTTATTGTTGACAACATTATGGCAACAATATATAGTGTAAAAGAAATTTTGAAAGGCGACTATTAAATGAAAATTGACAGGCTCGTTAGTATTATTATGGTGCTTCTTGATAAAGAGCGAATAGGAGCGCAGGAATTAGCGGATATGTTTGAAGTATCCCCCCGCACAATTTACCGCGATATAGACACTATCAACATGGCGGGTATTCCGATCCGCTCAACATCGGGAGTGGGCGGCGGCTTTGAAATTATGCAGAAATACAAAATTGATAAAAATGTTTTTTCGACTGCTGATCTTTCCGCTATACTGATGGGACTTTCAAGTCTTTCGGACATGATACGGGGGAGTGAACTGATAAACGCCCTTGCAAAAGTTAGAAGTTTTATCCCTGCTGGCAAAGCGAATGACATAGAAATAAAAATAAACCAAATATGTATAGATTTAAGTCCTTGGATTGGCAACCAGAACTTAAAATCATATTTAGAGATTATCAAAACAGCTTTGCAGGATTGCAGGCTGGTTTCTTTTGAGTATATAGCTCATCACGGAAGGAAAACTGTACGAACAGTCGAACCGTATCAGCTTGTTTTAAAAAGCGGTCATTGGTATTTTCGAGGATATTGCCATATAAGAAATGATTTTCGCTTATTCAGGTTATCCCGTATATCAAATTTACAAATAAAAGAGGAAAAATTTATACCACGGGATTATCAAAAACCGGTTTTAGACTTTGAGGAAATTCTGGAAACCATGCAAACAACAATAAAGATTCGTATTCATAAATCTATCATGGACAGGGTACTAGATTATTGCACTTATGAACAATTTTCTCCCGATGGTGATGATTATTACATTGTTAATTTTCCATTCATAGAGAATGAATATTACTACGATATTCTTCTTGGTTTTGGTGATAAGTGTGAGTGCTTAGAGCCGTTATATATTCGTGCCGGAATGAAGCGTAGAATACATGATGTAGCTGCCATATATGAAAATTAGAATACTGTTAATTCTCTTAAGCAAGGGGGCTGTCGTTCAAAACAGTCCCTTGCTTTTTCATATAAATTAAGTTGGTTCAGCCGCCTTATCCCACACTGTCAAATGTATTCCCGCCAAGAAGCGTGGAATAATCGACTGATGAAGAGGAAGAATTGTAGAGTCCTGACAGCTTATTCTGAATGCTGACTGCCTGTGAAACAACCTCGTTCAAATCGGTGATTTCGGCTTTTAATGTCTTTGCGAATTCCGCGTCCTTACCAAACAACTCTTTCAGTTTAGAAACTTCGGCAGATTTCATCTTGTCCGCGTCTACCAATAACTTTCCGTCAGAGCCTACCGTAACGCCGACAGCGGATAAATCCTCCCCAAAGTGGGAAAGAATCGCGGATAATTCCGGCGAATATTCGCTTTTTACAGTTTTTCCTACCTTATCGATATTGGTAAGCATGTTGTTGTAAGCGTTTGTAAAATTGGTGATTTTGGAAACAAGCGTATCCATGGAAAAGTCTTCGCTTTCCGTATCCCAGAGCTTCTCATCCTCCAAAGCGTTCATTGCCTCGGTAACGGAATCGGCGGAATTTGTAACTTTTTCGTATTCCGCAACGTCTTTTCCCGGGGTGATGTTTTTCATTGCCTGAGAAATTCTTGCCTGCACACGGGCATGGTTATTTGCAATAATCGTCTGAAACAGTGAGTCCGCTCCGCCGGTCTGCAGTGTAGCAAGAAGTGTGGAGCTTCCATATCCTGAAACGTGCATAATTCATTCTCCTTTCGAAATGTTTGAAATCTTTTATGCATATGATATCGGAGCGGGGCAGAAAGAACTAAAGGGACATGATGTAAAAAGCAAACGATATTAAAATTCCAATTTACGGAAACTCTATATTGCATAATCGGGAGTGGGAAGAAAGATAATATCCTCTCTGTCACTTTTGCCGTTCTCTTCAGCCTTTCTCTTCTTAAAAATAGTTCTTGACATATAAATAGAATTATGGTAGGTTATTAAAAAAGTTTAGGAGAACATGGAAATGCAGAACTTACATTTTACAATGAATCATATGTACATGTATTACAGACGTACTTAAAAGTAATTGTGTTTCGATTAGATGCACAGTTACGCAGGTAGGTCTGATATGTCTGTGCATATAAATCGGTAGGTGTAAGTTGTAATTATGATAGAATGCTTGTAATAGCCGATGGTTTTATAAATGCACTGGACATATTGTATGTTTGGTGCTTTTTTGTTTGGAAAGGGGTTTTTTATGAAATTATCTAATGGAACAGAGGTTATTGCCAAGCCTTATCGTGAAAAAGATATGGAAGAAATTGTCAATCTGATTCATAGAAATTTCATGGAAGTCAATGTGAAAGATTATGGGAAGAAGGCTATGGCGGCACTCTCTGCCACGCATGATGTGAATTGGTTCAAAGGTGTAGCGGAATACGCACATGTGTATGTGTTTTGGAATGAAGATAAAATCGTTGGTGTCGGTTCCATATCAAGTTTTTGGGGAAGCCTTACGGAAAGTATCTTACTTACTATTTTTGTCCTGCCGGAATTTCATGGGCAGGGGATTGGCAGCTATATCATTGATACCCTTGAATCCGATGAATTATTTTTAAGAGCGGAAAGAATAGAAATTCCCGCATCTATTACTGCTGTAGAATTTTATCGGAAAAAGCTAGTCGATTCAGCAACGAAGGCTTTGGAAGCAAAGGGCATACACAAAGTGGCATTGGTGGCATTTGAGAAAAATATATCAGGCAATGCTTTTTGGGAAAAGGTTGGATTTACTATAAGGGATGACTTGGTTTATAGAAATAAAAATATACATCAACTGAAAAGGATTGA
>CAJTZH010000005.1 GCA_910584325.1 uncultured Lachnospiraceae bacterium
TAGATAAATCAGAACAGGATAACAAAACAAACTTCTTTGCCGTGCTTTCAAATTATATGCCATTAAGTGATTTGAAACGCTATGTCGAAAAATACTATGAAAATAATAATATTGCCCGCTTTACAATTTTGCTTGATTGCATGACAAAGGAAGAAAAGCAGGAATGGCTGAAAAGAGCGCAGACAGATAGGAAAACTACCTTTGTCGCTGTCTTATCTAATGAATTGCTTGATTAAATTATTACGTTTTAGCGAGAGGCAGCCGCCTATAATAAAGCTGCCTCTTGCAAAATAAAGGAACCTATCAACATTGTTTCCCATGTGGGAGAAAGGAATAAGCAGATAGCAAGACTTGTGAATCAGCAGATAGCAATTAAATTATCCTTTCCAATGATAATGGCTTTATTGATTATTTTATTCTGCATACCGTTACTGAATGGAAAAATGAACTTAATATTGCCAGCCTCTTTGAATAATATTTTGCTAAAATTAACTGGTGCGTTTGCAATCATAAAGCAACAGTCAATGCTTATCATTGTATTGTCATTACAAAATACGTAATCACTATATTTTATTACACAAACTCTACAACATTTTCCGTTTCCGTAAAATAATCAGCAATATCACACAGATAAGAAACGCGATTCCACAGATAATCTCAAATCCATATGCCGTATGTGCAAGCGGCATCCACCTGTTGTCCACATTCATTCCGTAAAGTCCTGAAATAACCGTAGGCACCGCCATAACAAGCGTGATAGACGCAAGATATTTCATCACATTATTCATACGGTTATCCAGTACAGAAGACATCAATTCCCTTGTACCGCGGACAATATCGCGGTAAATCTGGGTCATCTCGATCGCCTGTTGGTTTTCGATAATGACATCTTCCAAAAGTTCCTGGTCCTCCGGGTATCTTTTAATTTTACTGTACCTGGAGAACTTATCCAGTACAATCCTGTTTGCACGGAGCGACGTATCAAAATAAACAAGCGTAGATTCCAATTCATGAAGACTAATGATATCAATATCCTCCATATGCTTACTAATCTGTTCCTCCATTTGCACACGCTGCCTGTCAATAACACGCAGATAAGACTGATAAAACATACAATTCCTGTACAAAAGCTGATAACAGAACCGAACCTGCTTCTTTGTCGTAAACCCTTTTACCATGCCGTTGATAAATTGCATTAAAATCGGAGACTCCGCCGAACAGACAGTAATAATTGTACTCTCCGTCCAGATAATACCAAGCGGAATCGTTGTATATGCCGTCTGTTTATGACGGATTTCCACGGACGGAATATCACAGACTATCATCGTATAATCATCATTAACATCAATACGTGAAGTTTCCTCGTCATCCAGAGCCGCGCGAATATCAGAAATGTCCATATCATAACGGCGGGCAACTTCTTCCACTTCCTCACCGTCCGGATGAATCAAAACAACCCAGTTTCCCGGAATATACTCATTCGTCTCATGTATCCTGCCATTATCTGTTATATATTTCTTTAACATCGAAACGCCTCCTTCGTTTTTATAATGCTATTCCAAACGCCTCCGCTTCAATACTGACTTACGGAGAAGTCTTACAATCAATAAAATAAATAGTACAATCAATATCACAAGAACTAACACAATTCCTATTATCATAAAAGCGTACCTGTTTGGATTTTTGAAAAGGTCGATAATATTCCTGCTGTTTTCAACAACCTTTCTCCCCTGAAATACTCCGTATTCCGCTGATATGTTTCCAATTCCGCTTCCATCTGTATCGGGAAATGATTCCATATACGCTGCAATCGCGCTCCATGCCTTCAGTTCCCTGTTTCCGTCCATAATAATTGCGTCTTCCAAATTTTTATACGGTACGCCGTCCGCATTTTTGGGGACAATCGATAACAAACCATACGAAACATCTGTTGCCGCACCCAGCATCTGCCCGCTGTACAAATCCGAAACAACGCGGTACAGCTTATCATCATCTATTTCTATCCGCTCACCATTATCTCCCACAAGATAACAGTCCGTCACTTTGTTTAAAATCAGCCTGTGCGGATTGAATGAAAAATTCATGCCGCTGATATATAATCTCTCCGTTGTCATGATATCCGAAACAGAAGCGTCTATTTCCGCAGCCGTTTTCAATTCTTTTCCAGTCAGGTAAACACTGACAAGCGGATAACCAGGCACGCCGTCCGCGCCGATTCCCAGTGAAAAGGAATTAAAAACGTCTTCAACCGTAACGGGACCTAACGGATATGTGGCGCGTACTGTTCCGCTTGGCGCAACTGCTAAATCCACCGGCACACCGTCAAAATCCTGCGCGTGCTCCACCGCGTATACATAAGAATCCGCAATGATGTTTCCAAGATTTCCCTCCTGATGTTTTTTAGTCAAATCCGACACCGAGCAAAATGTTACCGCATTATCGGCAAGAACCTGTTTCCGTTCATAGCCAAACCCCAAAAGATACCGCGCATCCACCTTATCCATAAACTCGTCTATTTTATCCTGCGTTTGTTTATCCTCTGCAATTTCTTCTGTAACCGGTATAACTTCGTAATTGTCCATTTCCCATCTTCCGTCAGTTTTCTGCTGCATGGACAGCGACCCCAAATACCTGCCATAAGAGCCACATGATACAATGTATGTATTCCCGTGAACAATCGGTTCAGAAAGTACCGTATGCGTATGCCCGCTGATAATAACATCCAGTTCAGGAACTTCCTTTGCCAGAATCTCGTCTTCGGAACGCTTAATATCTTTATTGGTTCCGCTGTGTGAAACACAGACAATCATGTCCACACCGCTCTCGTTCGCCCGGATACTTTCAATCGTCTCTCGCACCGCTTCCGGCGCGCTTTTAAATTTTAACACGCATGTGGGCGCGCATTTTAAAGAATCCTCGCCAAACACACCGATTACGGCAATTTTGATATTGCCTTTCTGCACAATCACATAATCCGAAATTCCGTATCCCTCAAACGCCTCTTTTAACATCTGCTGTTCATCTGTAAGTCCGTCCTTTTCCATACGCTCCCAATCCACGTTACAAAGCGCAATCGCCGGTACCCTGTCAGTATTTGCCGCCGCGCTCTTTAACATCTTCGCAAGCCCCTGCGAACGATAATCAAACTCATGATTTCCAAATGTTGTCACATCACATCCCAACGCACCAAGCATCCGAAGCTCCGCCGCCTCTTCCATAAAAATGGTCTGCACCAGCGTTCCCATGGAAAAATCTCCCGCGTCAAACAAAAATGCATCCGCATTTTCTGCTTTTTTCTCATCTATCAAGGTCTTAATTCGGGCAAAACCACCCACCATCACATTTTCACCGTTTTCCTGTGTCAGAAAACTATCCAGATGGGAATGCGTATCATGGGTAAACATAATGTCAACCTGTTTCGCTTCACCGGTATTTTCCTCATTCTGCTGTGAAGCCGCAATATATACGGGTACACCTGCCATGATAAAAAGCAGAAGCGCTGCCGATAACAAATATTTTAGCCGTTTCATTTTCATTTTCTCCTAATCATACTTCTTCCTTATTATACCCCACATGTATACAAAGAACAAACAAAAAATGGATAAATCTTATTTTTCGAAAATATCTGGTCAAATAAATTACACACGAACATAAAAAGCGCCAGTCCTAAATATTACTAGGGTTGGCGCTCATTCGAAACCGCCTAATTTATTATTTAAATACACGGCAGCAGGAAATTGCGATACATCATTGTCATGAACCATCAGCCATGGGCAACCATTAGAATTAAAATTATATGAACTGAAATTAGTTACGCTTGGAATTTCATTGACGATAATTGATTGACTAATTGAAATACTTCTTCCTTCTAACAGACTTTGTATTGAAGAAAAGCCACACCTGTTTCCTGTGGATGCTGTAATATTGCTGTTATCATATTTTCTGGAAGAGCCTTTGTCATTGTTTACTTTCTTCATACATATCCCTCCTTCTCAGAAAAATTAACATTATAATGAAAACAATATACTTCTCCTTTATTATACCTTAAGTATATGTGAAAACAACTCAAAATCACATCCACGGCAACAGTATTCCACGTATCCACTTTCTTGCCGCAATATTATCGTATATGATAACTTATGTCAAATAAAATTGTTATTTAATACTATATTGCAAACGAAAAATATCCGCTCCTATGTCTGAATAAAGACATAGAAACGGACACCTTTTTTAAATATCTCTTCAAATTCTACTTATTATTAATATAATTAATCAGTCCTTCCGCAGCAATAATCTTTTGCATGAACTCCGGGAACGCCTGCCCCTGAAATGTCTGATTTTTTGTCACATTCGTTATCACGCCGGTGTCAAAATTAATTTCCACGACGTCGCCTGCAGAAATCGCTTTTGCCGCTTCCGGGCATTCGATAATCGGGAGACCGATGTTGATTGCGTTGCGATAGAAAATTCTTGCGAACGTCTCGGCTATTACACAGGAAACCCCAGCCGCCTTAATCGCAATCGGCGCGTGTTCTCTTGACGAACCGCAGCCGAAATTTTTATTGGCAACAATAATATCTCCTTTATGAACCTTATTCACAAATTCCTTATCAATATCTTCCATACAATGTGTCGCCAGCTCTGCCGGATCCGAAGAGTTCAGATATCTTGCCGGAATGATTACGTCTGTGTCTACATTGTCTCCATATTTAAAAACTGTACCTTTTGCCTGCATCTTAAACTCCTCCTTACATTATCTCACTTGGAGACGAAATTTTTCCTGTAACTGCGCTTGCCGCTGCCACTGCCGGACTTGCAAGGTAAATCTCCGAATTGACATGTCCCATTCTGCCCACGAAATTACGGTTCGTTGTGGAAACACATTTCTCACCCTCTGCAAGAATACCCATATAACCGCCAAGACACGGACCGCAGGTCGGCGTGCTCACAATCGCTCCTGCACTAACAAATGTCTGAACAAGTCCCTCTTCGATTGCCTGAAGATAAATCTTCTGCGTCGCCGGAATCACAATCACACGAAGTCCTGCTGCCACCTTCTTACCCGCAAGAATCTTCGCCGCTACGCGTAAATCGTCCAACCTTCCGTTTGTGCAGGAACCGATGACAACCTGGTCAATCTTAATGTCGCCTACTTCGTCAATCGTATGCGTATTTTCCGGAAGATGCGGAAACGCAACCGTCGGCTTTAACGTGCTTAAATCAATTGTATAGACCTCGTCATATTCGGCATCCTCGTCTGCCTCATATACGACAAACTCTCTCTTCCCATGTTCTCTCATATAGTCCTTCGCCAAATCATCAACAGGGAAAATGCCGTTCTTTCCGCCTGCCTCAATCGCCATATTGGCAATTGTAAACCGGTCGTCCATGGTAAGATTTGCAATGCCGTCGCCGACAAACTCCATAGACTTATATAACGCGCCGTCAACTCCAATCATGCCGATAATATGTAAAATAATATCCTTACCGCTCACCCACTGCGCCGGTTTTCCCGTCAGCACAAACTTGATTGCAGAAGGCACTTTAAACCATGCTTTTCCTGTTGCCATGCCCGCCGCCATATCCGTTGAGCCGACACCCGTTGAAAACGCACCCAATGCACCGTATGTACAGGTATGGGAATCCGCGCCGATAATCACATCTCCCGCAACGGTCAGTCCTTGTTCCGGAAGAAGCGCATGCTCAATTCCCATCTGTCCAACCTCAAAATAATTAGTTATGTCATGTTTTGCGGCAAACTGTCTCACACATTTACAATGCTCTGCCGATTTAATATCTTTGTTCGGTACAAAATGGTCCGGCACAAGCGCAATCTTGTCCTTATCAAAGACGGTTGTTATTTTCATCTTTTCCATTTCATGGATTGCAACCGGCGAAGTGATATCGTTGCCAAGCACCAAATCAAGATCTGCCTCTATGAGCTGTCCGGCTTTCACTTCACTCAGTCCGGCATGCGCCGCAAGTATTTTCTGCGTCATCGTCATTCCCATGTCTTTATCTCCTTTACTCCAAAAAACTTTGATTTTTATTTTACACTAATTAGGTGAGAAATGCAAATACGCCAGACCGTAAAATGCTGTATTTATATTCATAAATGCACTCTGCAACGTATGGTTGACACATTGAACGGCTAAACTGGTAGAAACGCACCCACTAAAAATGTTAAAATATCATCAGTCAAGATACGGAGGTATCTGTTTATGACCATAGCATACAGAATACAGAACTTGAGAAAAATAAAAGGAATCTCGCAGGAAGAACTGGCAGACAAGGTTGGTGTCTCAAGACAGGCAGTATCCAAATGGGAAAGCGAACAAAGCTGCCCTGATTTAGAAAAAATCATTCTACTCAGCGATTATTTTGATGTAACAACAGATTATTTATTAAAAGGAATTGAACCACAACCGGATGCGCAGACAAAAAAAGAAAAAGAAGACGCCAAAATCTATTCTGCCGTCGGCACGGCTTTTAACTTTATCGGTCTGGTTATTGCGGTTATCATCTGGATTGAAGAACAGACACCGGTATCCGTTGCAGTCGGTTTTGTATTCTTTGCATTCGGTTGTATGATTCATGCAATCGGACAGTTTATAGGAAAAAACAAACTCGCTGCCAGAAAATGGTATTATATGATAAATGTATGGTTCATCGCTTTAATACCGGTTACCTGCGTTTTTAACATGATTCAGGGAACTGTCGGCAGATTCTGGTGGACGCTTTCCCCTTATCCGACGTTTTATTCGGGTTCGTTAAAATATTTTTGCGCATGCTGGCTGTGCTATTTCGTGATTTGCATTTTAACGGATGTATTTGTGGTGATAAAGTATAAAAACGTATCGTGATTATTCCCCCCGGGCATTTGCCCGGGATTCATTTTACCGAATCTCCACATCCACAAGACAATTTCCCGTATACTTCTCCTCATCACTCTCCAGAACATACCAGAATCCTGCCTTATACTTACCTGGTTCATTAATCTGTGTACCCCATTCTTCAAAGAATACCGTACCCGGATTCCACACTACCGGACTTCCTTCATCCGCCAGCCATCCCAAACCTGAAACTTCCTCTCCGTCCTTTGTTGTCATGAGCGGAAGGCACCCCTGACCATTATAATTGATTACCTTTGCTTCTCCTGCATTTTCAAGAACACAATACCACTTTGTATACTCGCCGGTCTTCCATTTCGATTGATAATATACTTTTCCCACAATACCGTCTTCCACTTCAAATGTCTTACACTTCCACCCGCTGTCTTCCCTAACTGAAACCGATAATTGCGTCGTAATGTCTTGTATCATACTGTCCTGTTTTTGGGCGTCTTTATATTGAACACAAACAGAAATCGTATAAGAACCTTGTGGCAGCATAATTCCGCCTTGACGTTTCCTATCTTCATTTGCAGAACCTTTCATCATCAATTCCGGCTGTCGCTCCTCCAACTGCTTAGACAAAATAAGTTCGCCTTTTTCAAGATAAACGCTTCTTGGAAAATCAAGCCCCAGCGCTTTTTTCAAATCATATTGCCGATATTGTGACAAGTTTAAAGAAATCTTTTTATCATCCCATACAAAATCTTCCGGTTCCACTTGGATTGTTCCAAGAAAGCCATTATCGCCTTTAATCACTACATTTACTGATTGAACAGCAAAAGACTCCCCGTCAGTCCCCGTATAACTGACAGCGGAATCTTTTTTATCGCACTCTGATAGTTCCAAATAAATCATCAAAGTATTTTCCTGTTTTGAAGTAGAAAGGTTTAGCCGAATTTCATCATTTTCTTCTGAAATCATCTGATTTTCCTTTGAACATACCGTCAAAAATGGTATAACAAAAAATATTACTACCAACAAAAAATACTTTATTCTCCTCATATAGCCTCCTCTGTTAGAGTAATGTCACACCTTTATCTCTCACATAACTAATTGGAGAATATACCATCTGTTCGTTCATAATACAACGCCTTATTATATCCAGTCGCTGTCACTGTTCCATATCGAAATCCATCTGTAATACCATTTGTCAATATCAAGCCATTATCTTGTTTTATAATAACATCATTATTATCTTTCAACAAAATAATAAGTTGTTCTATAAAATCTTCATGACATTCTAAAACTAACTTATTAGCATACACATCCACATACCATCCGTTCACTTTGCGCATGCCTAAAATTTCCCTATTATTCTCTATGATACTATTTAATTCTACAGTCGTTTTATCTACTGTCCGGAATATAAAATTGTTCTCTCCGGATAAGATATCAACAAATTTATCATAGCAGTTTTTATTTGTACACAAAACAATATTATCATCACTAAGATAAATTCCTCCAAATCCTTCTCTCATCAAATTTCTTTTTTCTGTAGAAAGCATTCTGTATATCCGATTGGCTTTTTCGGTTATATTTTGTTTAAAACTATCCATGTTTATCCCTCTTGTATTTTACATTAAAATCGTTAATTTAACATTTTCTTTTAAATATTTATTAAAAATGATAACACAAAAACTGTGTACTGTAAAGACATATCACCTCTCTTCATTTACACTGAATTACATCTAAAAAGGTGATAAGAAGCATTTCAAAATATTGTTAAGAACCAGTCATTAGATTATAAAAGCAGGTTCACGTCATTGACAAGAGCCTTCTTTTAATTATACCTTTGTAAACACCGTCGTAACGTCCATATGACCGTCCCGTATTTTTGCGTAAATCTCTCCGTTCATTTTCCGCATAAGCCTGCGGCTGATGTAAAGTCCCAAACCGCTGCCCGGAATATTTTCGGCGTTCACGCCCCGCCAGAAGCTTTCAAAAACGTGGGGCAGGTCCGTGTCCGCAAGGGTGCAGCCACTGTTTCGGACGGTTATCAGTACGCAGCCGTCCTCCTCAGAAAAATTCAGCGAAATACTTTTCCCGTTCCCATATTTCACGGCGTTTTCCATAACGTTTTGCAGTACCTCAATACTGCGGTCAAAATCGCCGTTTAAAATACAGTCGGTGTACCGCGATACCGAAAAATCCGTTCCTATAAGAGACAGCTTTTCCGTGTAGTATCCCTTTATTTTTGTTACAAGCCCGGAAAGATAAAACTCCCCCATATTCACATCAAAACTTAGGAACTCCTCCCTCGATGCGGTAACAATCTGTGAAACGTAGTTTTCTATCTCGTCGGCTTTGGCGTTAATGCTTTCCGCTATTTCAAGCTGCTTTTCAGTACTCTTGTACAGCCCCTTTGAAAGTGCCTTTGAGTACAGCTTTATCGCCGAAAGCGGCGTTTTTATGTCGTGTGACAAGGACAACAGCAGCATTTTCTTCTCCCGCTGCAAATCAAGCTCACGCTTTTTCTGCTGTTCAATATTTTCTCGGAGCATATCCACGCCCCATATAAAACGTCCGAAAAAACGGTTTTTGGTCTCCTTTACCGGAACAGTGAGGTTGCCCTTTGACAGTTCATAGGGTACGTCCGTCAGCTTCTCAAACGGCGCAAGGACGGCAAATTTAACGTACAGCATAATAGAAATTATCACCACCGCCATAACGCCGAGAATACCGTTCACGGTGAGGATAAGCCGCGTCCTGCCGCTGTCAGCCTCCGCCCTGTAATCGAAGCGGTACAGTTCCCCGTTTATTTCGCGGATGGCATAGTCGCTTTCGGTATTGTAAAAATTTTCGCCGTACCGCTCAATATTCGTCACATATTCACAGCCCGAAAGGTCAGCGTGCCCATACTCTTCAATTTGCCGGACAAGACGGTTAATCTCCACGCGGTAGGGTCTGCCGCCCGAACTGTCTTCTGAAAGAACAATATTCGCTGCGGCAAACAGTACCGCAAGCACCAAAAGCTCCGCCGCAAAAATCCTGTTAAACGCTTTCATATTTGTAACCAACTCCCCATACGGTCAGAATTTTTTTCGGGGACTTGGGGACGTCCTCTATTTTTTGCCGAAGCCATTTTATGTGTACCGTCAGGGTCTGCTGCTCGGAAAAGCTGTCGCTGCCCCAGACCTGCCCGAAAATATATTCCTTGCTCAAAGTCCTGCCCCTGTTTTCGATAAGAAGCAGAAGCAGGTCGAACTCCTTTGCGGTCATTTCAAGGGGTACGCCGTTTTTGCACACCGTACGGCTTATCTTATTTATGCAGATATCGCCGTCGACTATCTCGTCTGCACCGTACCGCCGCTTAAAGATGCCGTTTATTTTCGCCAGCATTATGTCTATATCGTAGGGCTTCTCAATGTAATCGTCCGCCCCCAGGTCAAGACCGCAAAGTTTGTCCTCTTTAGCGGTTTTCGCGCTTACAATAAGTATTGGAACGTTGCTTTCCTCACGAATTTTTTTGCATACCCCGAAGCCGTCCATACCCGGCAGCATGATATCAAGCACGATAAGCCTTGCGCCGTACCTTTCGTACAGCGACAAGGCTTTTTCTGCTGATTCCGCGGCGAATACCGTGTAATTTTCCCCGCGAAGAAAATCACACAGCAGTCCCGCCAGTTCCTTGTTGTCCTCAACAATAAGAATATCCATAAAATTACCAACCTAACTCCAAAAGCCAGTTATTCAGCGTGCGCTCCCGCTCTCTCATTTGGGCGGAACTTTCGCACCTGTCTAAATTATACTCTCCTTTTATGTTCCCATCAACTATGTAAAGCGTCCTTGTGCACCTTGCCGCCACCTTTACGTCATGAGTAACCAGCATAATTGTTGTCCCCTCCCTGTTCAACTTTGCAAGCTCCTCCATGACCTCATGGGAGCTGGTACGGTTCAAAGCCCCCGTAGGCTCGTCGGCAAATATCATTTTCGGCTTATTTATCATACTGCGGCATATACAGGCACGCTGGAGCTGTCCTCCCGATGCCTCGTTGATGTCGTTGTCGGCAATGTCCGTTATGCCAAGCTTGCGCATAAGCTCACGACCGCGCTTTACCGTTTCTTTTCGGCTCTCGCTGTTCTTTTGGGACTGCACCGCGGGAAGGATTATGTTGTCCAGAATGGTGAGATTTTTCAGCATATACATCTGCTGGAATATAAATCCCATTTCGTCAAGTCGGAGGTCTGCAAGCACTCTTTCGCCCATTTTGGCGATATTCTTTCCACAGAACAGGACCTCTCCCGCGGTAATGCCATCCATACCCGAAACAGAGTACAGCAGGGTGGACTTGCCCGAACCGGAGGGTCCCATAACTGCGACCATTTCACCCTCGCCAATGGTAAAATTCACGTTTTTCAGGACATTATTCTGACGCTTGTTTACTATATAAGTCTTGCAAAGGTCGTTTACTTCGAGAATATTCATAATTATTTTTCTCCTTTTCTATTCGATATTAGCAGTATCCGAGGACTTGATTTTCCTTGTGTACAGCGAAGTAAGAAACGCGCTTGCGGCTGTGGCGGCAAGAACGATAATTGGAAATAACACGTATATCTCCACGGGGTCTTGCACATATTCCACGCCCATTTCAAGACCCATTGTTCTGAAAATAGGGTCGAAGCAAAGCTTTGTAAGGGGCATACCCAAAAGCTCCGCAAGAAGTACAGCCGCCGCTGCCGAAATGAAAAATCTTAACGTGTGCTGTCCGTATATTTTGGCGTTCCTCATGCCTATGGCTTTCATGAGGGCAATCTCCGCCTGCTCCTTTGCGATAAAGGAACGCTCCATAAGCACGGTTATAAGTGCGGTTAAAATTACCGTAAGGACGGCGGACATTTTTTTAACCGCGTCTATGGCGTCGCCGACTCCGGTGGTGTCCTTTACGGTTTCGCCCGCTGTTTTAACGCTTGAAAACTTAGGATAAAGCTCCTTGATTTTTTCAATTCTGCTTAATACTTCCTTATCGTCGGGGTCGTCGGTAAATCTTATCTGCGTACCGGGGGAGCCGATTGCTGCGATATAGTTGATATCGCAGTCGGTATGAACCCTTACGGATATGCCCTGATTGACCATTGCCTGATACAGAGCGGTTATGATGAACTCCGCCGTTTCGCCCGTCGGGTAGGACAAGGTAACGGTATCGCCTATTTCCGCACCCAGCTTTTTTGCCAAAAGGGTTGTCACTGCAATTTCACCGCTGTTTTGGGGAGGAGTACCCTCTAAATATTCGTACATATCCATTGTTGTTCCCGTACCCTGAAGTATAGCTGTCTTGCTTTCATATTCGCCGTATCTTATCATCGTATAAATATAATATTCCGTCATACATTCCGCGGGCATACCGTTTTCCGCAAGGGTCTGCTCCATATCATCAAGATATTTTTTAACCTTTTCATGTCCGTCCACGGTCATAAATTTCATAGCTTCGTCGCCGATGTCCGTAACGGCGTGGCAGTCCGCCTCCCCGAAATATTTCAGCAGCTTTCCGCTTTTAAGAGACGCCGTGGCATTGGAAAGTATGATCAGCAGCGACATACACAAAAAAAAACGTAAGGATAATGATACTATAACGTTTGGGACTGCTTACAATATCGTTTACGGCAAGGAAAGCCGCCCCGCCGAGCCGCGATCTTCCAAGACTCATAACGCTCTTTTTGCGGAAGCGTTCCCCCGTCTGACCGTTTCTTATAGCGTCGATAGGGGACATTTTGCTCACCCTGCCCGTACAGCCGAGACAGAACAGGAGAATTACAGCCGCTACCAGAACCACGCAGCCGATATTGACAAAAGCGTTATTGCCGCTGTCTATTATAATAGACTCTGTAGAAAGACCCATAAGCATTTTCCCGAACGGGTAGCTGAGTACCAGACCGATTACCGTGCCGACAACGGAAATAGCGGCGTATTTTGTAAGGTACAGTCCCCGAATTTTTATGTTCCGTATGCCGATAGCTTTCATAACGCCTATCTCGCGGAATTCCTCGGAGAGGGTAAAGGTTATGGTGAACCGCAGGACCACAAAGGATATGATGATAAGAATAATGCTCACCGCAAGGATAAGACCCGTGATTATCATATCAAAAATATAGGCTTGATCCAGCACTTTTGTATCGCCTGAAAAGGTAAAGCTGTCGGATATATCCGCTATCTGGGACAGGGTTCTGTCAAGGTCGGCAGTGTGTATGTATAAGAATTTCCCACTGTACATATTTTTTATCGTCTCGTCGGACATATATTCGTCAAAGTCCCCGCCATTCAGGATAAACCTTTTAATGCCCATCAATTCCGAACCGCAGACAGCGTCCTTGAAGCCGCCCGCAAAGGTAAATTCAAGGCTTACGCCCTCTATTTCGACAATAATTTTGTCGCCGACCTTAAGTCCCATGTTTTTTTCTGTGAAACCGGCGGCGTATATTTTTCCCTTCGGTACGCTCTCAAGAACACTTCCATCGTCCAGAAAATAATTTATCCCCATATTTCTGTCGCTCTGTAATACTAATGTCTGACTGATGTTGGAAGCGTTAAGCGCTTCGCCGTCCCGCGTAATATTGGACTGAGATATCTGTACGAACTCCTCTATACGAAACTCGTCTATCGCCGAGGCATTTTCAAGGGATTTGATAATATCCATATGGTCAGCTTTATTCATGTATAACGCAAAATAATCGGGTATATCCGCCATTTCAAAATATTTGTCCAACGCAGTTGTCGTGGTAATGATGTTGCTCACGCCGGAGGACACGAACATCGACGCGAGTATAATAAATACCAGCAGGATAACGTTCATCGTCTTTTTGCGTTTCAGGTCTTTTTTCAGTATATTCAGGTACATTTCCTATGCTCCTCTCGTTTTGGTGATTTCAGTATAGCATGCAAATTATTAAATAATCCTTAAATTCAAAAATTGTTGCGAACACACTGAATCGACAACAAAAACAAAAAAGAAAGGCTGCCTGATTACAGCCTTTCCAAAATACTTCAACATTTCCCTCCCCCAAAAGCATATCCTGTAAAGCGGGGTTTTCTCACACCACTCTCTTCCTCATGGAAAGCAGTATCTTCTTCTCCATCCTGCTCACCTGCACCTGGCTGATGCCAAACTCCTTCGCCACCTCCGTCTGGGTTTTGTTCTCAAAATAGCGCATGCGGATAATTTTCTGCTCCTGCTCCGTAAGTCCCTCCAGCAGCGAATGAACCAGCATATGATTGAGCAGTTCTTCCTTCTCGTCTTTTTCACCGGAAAGCCTGTCCACAAGATAAATCTCGTTACCGTCGGACTGATAAATCGTTTTGTGGATGGACTCCACCTCCTGTAAGGCTTCCTGTGCCACCACCACGTCCTCCGCCGTTATCTGCGCCTGATTTGCCAGTTCCTCAATCGTCGGCTCCCGCATCAGGGTCGTTGCCAGTTCTTCCCTGGCGCGGCGGATTTTCATGCCGTTTTCTTTAATGCTGCGTGAAACTTTCACCATCCCGTCGTCACGAAGAAACCGTTTGACCTCCCCGACAATCATCACTACCGCGTAAGTGGAAAACTTCACGTCATAGCTTAAATCAAAGCGGTCAATCCCTTTGATTAATCCGATTACCCCGATTTGAACAATATCCTCCATATCATATCCGCGTCCCGTATATTTCCTCGCCGTACTGTAGACCAGTCCCATATTTTCCTCTACCAGACGGTCTCTTGCCTTTTTGTCTCCTTCCTGTGCCCTCTTAATAAGCTCTTTCGTATGATCCATAAAATCACACCCTTACGCTTATTATTTTTTTTCAATCTTCTTTTTCATTGTTACCTTTGTTCCCTTGTTTCGCTCCGACTCCACCCAAAGGTCGTCCATAAAAATCCCCATAAAAGAAAACCCCATACCGGCTCTGTCTTCCGTCGGTTTCGTTGTAAAAAGCGGTTCCATTGCCTGCTCAATATCTTCAATACCCACGCCGTAATCCTCCACCATAATTGTAATTTCATTTTCTTCTATGTAACATTCAATTATGATTTTGCCTTCCTCATTGCCGTATCCGTGTACGACGCAGTTTGTCACCGCCTCGGACACCGCCGTCTTAATATCCGACAATTCTTCTAACGTAGGGTCAAGCCGCACCACAAAACTTGCCACCGTCACTCTGGCAAAACTTTCGTTGGAAGATTTACTGTCAAATTCTAACCTCATCTTGTCACTCATTTTGATAACTCCATTCTGATTATTTTATGAATTCCCGATATGCGGATAATCCGTTCAATTGCAGGATTCATTCCTACAATCGTAATCTCGCCTCCAAGCGGCGCTATTTTCTTATATCTTCCCATAATCATTCCGATTCCCGCGCTGTCCATAAACCCCGTCGTGCTAAAATCAAACGCAATATCACGCACAACACCCTTGTCCACCATCTCGTCGATACTATCCTTTAGTTCGAGCACTGTATGATGGTCTAAATCATCGCCGATACGAATTAGCATTTTGCTGCCCTCCAGCATAATTACATTTCTCATAATCTCCTCCTATTCTTTCATAATAAACTCCCATATTTCCTATTAACTAAAAAAGATGACGGTATTACTCCATCATCTCTCTTACGTCTCTTTATGTCACCGACATTTTAATCAAAAGTTATTTATTGAATGCCAAGAAATGCCTTGGCATCATTTACATAAAAGCTCTCCGGGAAACGGTCGACAATTATCTGGTAATATTCTCTTGCCTTATCCTGCTCTTTCAGAGCGTTATAAGACAATGCCAGATGATAGTACGCTTCCACGTAGTCAGGATTCAGTTTGATACTGCGCTCCAGATAAGCTACCGCATTGGTATACTCGTTTTCCCGATAGTAATCGTATCCCTGCGTGTAAAGTTCAGTCGCTGATTCCTCGAAGCACTGACTCTTAATCGTATTGTATATATTGGCTGCCGCCGTGGAAGTTACCTGCGTCATATCGACATCCACAACCGCCTCCGCCGCCGCCAGTTTATCGTCTGCCATATAGGCGTACGCGCCTGCAATAATCGCGTCATAATAAGCGACATTATCCACCGTTATTCCAACATTGTCAACAGCCGATTTTAACTCGTCGTTATCCGCCGTCAGCTTGTCCACCTGCGCCTTCAGTGAAGTAATCTCCGCATTGCTGTTGGAAAGCTGTTCGCTGTAATTCGTCAGTGTCTTATTATAATCCTGCATCTGGCTCTGGAGCCGTGCCGGCATAATCAGAAACCAGATAATCGCCGCGCCGATAATAACGCCGATTAAGATATTAATCACCGTAATCGCGCCGTTACTCGGCTCTTTATACGTCGTAGGCGGAACAATTACGTCATTTCCGCTCAACGGCTTGGTATCGGTTATCTTTTTCTTCTTTTTCGGCAGGAAATCATCTGTGGAATCTTTCGCCATCTCATATTCCTGCAGCTCAATTTCATACAGATATTTCTGCGAAATCGTATTGTTTTTATCAATCTTAAGCGATTGTTTCAGGTGCTTCTTGGCTCTTGCCAAATCTCCGTCCTTCATTAACAAAATCGCCAGAAGCTGCTGCGCCTTTATCATACGGGGATTGGTCGAGAGAATTTTCCTAAGCTGGATGACCGCCAAATCATAGTTCTGTGTTTTGGCATGTTTCAATGCCTGATTAAATTTCCTGATAGTCTGGTTCATCGCCTCAAACTTATTCTGATTTGACTGTATCTTACGGATATAAACGCTCGCCGCGTTCTTTTCCGGCTTTAAGTTCCGGCTGATTACCCACTGGGTAAGCGCCTCGACAATTTCCCCCATCTCAAAATAAACAAGTCCTAAAAGGTTTCTTGCCTTGATATTATTTTTATTTAAACGCAGACTCGTCTTCAGACAGTTTACCGCACCGGTCAAATCCCTCACCTGTGCCTTGGCAAGTCCAAGGTTATAGTAGGAATTAGAGGTCTTGGCTACCATTCTGTAAACGGTAACATCGGCACCGCATTTGACGCAGAAATCCTCATCCGTCAGCGGGCTGTTACAACGATAACATCTCATCTTCTCACTCTTTCCTACAATTGTTGTTCCTGTTCTCTCATTGTCAGTTCATTCATAATACGGTTTATAATATCCGTAACATCCGGCATATCATTATTATATATGGCATCTTCCGCCTCGTCTACTTCAAGACTCGGCTGAAATTTCTTAATTTCCTCATCATAATTAATCATATTTATTCTCCAATCAGTTCTTTTATTGCCCCCACGAGATATAACGAACCGGCGCACAATAACAAATCTTCTTCCCCTAAGAATGCCTTTGCTGTCTGATATGCCTTGCGAACGCTTTCTATGGCATATACCGGCCTATCCGTATTCTTCTCAAATTCCTTCCTCATATCTTCAAGCATCAATGCCCTATGATTCGGTACCTGCGTCACCACAAACCCATCGAATCCTCCCATGGCGCATATTTCCTCTATCATGCGGCTGTAATCCTTCTCACAGACCGCACCAAAAAGAAGGTACATCTTATGTCCTTCCTTCATCCACTGTGCCGTTTTCAGAAACTGCCGTATCCCGTCGGGATTATGCGCTCCGTCAACATATATATTATGCTCAATCTCTTCCATTCTGCCTTCCCAGTGTGTTCTGCCCACTGCGGATACAATCCGCTCTGTCTCCCGGTTTTTTACCTGTCCCAGAACAGCGATCGTTTCCAAAGCAAGCGCCGCGTTTGCCGTCTGATAAATGGCAGTATTATAAATTGAAAACATACTATTCTTATAATAACTATTCTTAAGAGAAAAATCAATCTGTTTTCGCTCCAATTTATGAATTTGAAAGGATTTTTCATCTACCAAATAAGCCATACTGTTACAATTCACGGCAGTATCTTCTATAATCCGCGCGGATATGTCATCACTTTTCCAATAGACCACAGGTTTATCTCTCATAATGATGCCCGCCTTTTCCGCCGCAATTTTTTCAATCGTTTCCCCAAGAATTTCCGTATGGTCAAGACTTATGGACGTTATAACCGAGACCATTTTCGTTGAAAGCGCTGCCGTCGCGTCGGTTCTGCCTCCAAGTCCCGTCTCGATTATCACATAATCAGGCTTTTTTTCGGCATAGTAACATACCGACATCACAAAAATAAAATCAAAAAAAGCCAATCCGTCAAATCCCTGCTCTTTTAAAATTTCAGATACCTGATATACTTTTTTAAACAATCTTAAGAAATCTTCGTTGGAAATCATCTCCCCATTCAGGCGAATGCGCTCGTTTACACGCACTAAATGAGGAGACGTAAACATTCCTACCGTATAGCCCAATTCCAAAAGAATATTGGAAAGATACGCGCAGACAGAACCCTTACCGTTCGTTCCCGCTACATGAATACTATTTAACGCCTGTTCCGGGTGGGAAAGAGCGTCCAGCGCGCGCCCGGCACGCTGCGCTCCTGTCTCCCTGCCAAACCTTCTCAGACGGAACAGATATTCTACCGCTTCATTATAATCCATCATTTTCTGTCCTTTACCTGTATATCTAGAATATGATTCTCCTCAAAACGAATTTTCGCGTATTTACCCCCTGCTACAATACACGTAATTACATGGGAATTTCCCCGCGCAAACGCTTCCTTTATGCTACAGTCCTCAAACTCTTTGAGCATACGCTCTATCGCAATCGTCTCCCGCTGGGTAAATTGTTTCACAACCGATTCAAACACTTTTGCCTCAAATGTCAGAACGGGGTAAAATTTCGTCCATTTCCGCTCCAGTACCCGCGATAAATAACCTGCCTCATTCTCTAACTGCATAATGACGTCGTTAAATTCATTGACATGACTGACTAACGATTCCCGCAGCTCTTTGAGCGTTTCCTTTAACGCCGTTATCAGTCTCATCTGTGTCTCCAGACTGCTTTTTAGTTTCTCCGTTTTTTTCTCATTATCCAGAATCTCCATATCAAAATTTCGTATCGTTCTGGCGAGAAATTCATAATCATTTTTTAAGCGGTAAAACCTGATATCCTGGCTGCTCTTTATCGGATGTTCCTTCATATACTGTTCATATTGCGTCTTTATTTCCTGTCCGTTCGCGACAAGTTTTTCACGTTCTTCTTTTAAATCCGTATGCTCGTTCTCCAGCTTTTCAAGCCTTTGCGCGTCCTTCTGGTATAATTCTTCCTTTACTTCAAGTTTTTTATTGTTTTTATCGATATCTCCCAGTATTCCCCGCAGCATTTTATTAAGCTGCGCCTCTCTGGACGTCAAAATCAGAAGATTCCGCTCTTTTTCACTCTCCCCGTCCAACAGTCCGCTGGAAAAACTCGGCATCATATCGTCGTTTAATCGAACTTTTCCTCCGTATCCGTTCACCGACATCCATACAGCCTGCGCCAGCAGCGCCCGCTCCATACGGTAAAGCATCAGCACGGAATCGTGCGCCGTACTGATAACGCCTTCTATCCCGTCAAACATCCCCATTCCGCATACATCAATCATCCGTTTCAGCTTAGCGGTATTCTTAGAAGCGATGATTGCCGCCAAAACCTTTTTTCCGTTAAACTCACTCAGCATAAATTCGGAAGCCAGCTGGCGCATCTGATTGATATCCGCCTTCGCAATCTCCCTCTGTATCCGGTTTTCCATGACATTGCGTTCCTTTTCGTCCAGCCGTTCCAGTTTTTTTAACAGCACGCCAAGATAATGATTATAATATTTCTCGTGTATTTCGTCCATCCTTGCAGCCGGCGATTTACAATCGTCAACCATATATACCTTAGCCGCCTCGTGCAATATGATAAAATGCAGTTCCTCTTCCGATATGTCCTCACGAATTGTATAACCGCCGAGACTTTTACATTTGTTGATTAAATCTTGTTTTAACATTATGTTCAATTTGTCTCTCTCCAGATCCGCCAGACGATTATAGCAGTCTTCAATCTCTTTTTTTATTTTCTTCGACTGCCAAATGCCCTTTATGGTGTTGGAAAGTGTAACACTGCTTAAAATGGCAATCTGCCCCCTTACCTCATCATCGGATAACCGCGCAAATCCGTCAAAAACCGTTACCATTCCAATCACCTCCAAAAACTTTATTCTTTATAATTACTATACCATATTATAGGAATTCTGCCAAAGATTTCTGTAGAAATTTTACTGTAAATCATTTAAACTATAAAAAAGAAAGGAGTACTCTATGGGAATCGAATTAATAAAATACAAGACTTACGATGCCGTCAGACTTTCCAATTCACGGTATTCTGCCGTAATTACATACGGCAGAGGATGTAACATGGTTGAACTGAATGATATGCGAAATCATTTGGCTCTATTACATTATCCTGAATCACACGAAGCGGATGAATATGAAAAATCATGCCAGCGTTTTGGCAGCGCCATTCTTTTTCCGCCGAACAAAATCAGAGACGGCATCTTTCATTGGAAAAACCGGACTTATGACTTTAAATCAAACCAACTCCCACCAGCGCATGGTATCATTAAGGAATTTCCGTTTGATATAGACTCTTCTCAGCAAAGTGGAAACGAAGATATGATTAAATTTAGATTTAACTCTTTCGATTCTGTTTACCATCAAGCTTTTGGCTGGCACTTTACATGCTTTTTTACGTTTATACTTTCGCTTGAAGGAATCACTCAGATTATTGAATTTGAAAATATCGGCGATATTGATATACCTTTTGGTTTGGGATTTCATACGGCATTCCGCATTCCACAGAATGACTCCGACTCCCATGCCAAAGAGGACTATCAGATAATGGTATCCTGCGGGAAACAGTGGGAACTGGACGAGCACGGATTTCCTACCGGCAGGCTGATTTCTGCCACACATGACTATAATAACGGATATCCTTCTCCACTTGCAGCGCCCTTAGCAGAACACTTACAGGCTGCCATATTGCCGGATGACCGGAATGCACTGCCGTTTCACGGCGCTAAGATACGCAATACCAAGACTAATCTGGAGCTTGTATACGAGACAGACCACAAGTTTACCAACTGGATGATTTGGAACAAAAATGCTTCGGATAACTTTATCTGCATTGAACCGATGACCTGCATTATTGACGCGCCGAACGCGAAAATCCCGGAACCATTACACGGTTTTACAACATTAAAACCACAAGAACACTGGGAAGCAAAAAACAGGCTGTATGTCCAATCCTAACGGACATACAGCCTGCTCATATTCTTAACTTTGAATCTGTTTCATCTTGAAAAATGTACCTTTTAGCTCCATCAATTCCTCATAAGTACCGTATTCCACGCACCTGCCTTCATGAATGACCGCTATCTTATCGGCGTCACGAATCGTCGATAAACGGTGCGCTACAATAAATGTTGTTCTGTTGGCAGTAAGATTGTTTACCGCCTCCTGTATCATCTTCTCAGATATACTGTCTAATGCCGACGTTGCCTCGTCCAGCACAATCACCTTCGGCTCGCGTATTAACGCTCTTGCAATCGCAATCCTCTGACGCTGTCCACCCGACAGCTTGCCGCCGTGCTCGCCTACCAACGTATCCAGACCGTCCGGAAGCGAATCTATCAGCTCCGATAAATTCGCCGCCTTCACAACTTCCAGCAAACGCTCTTCATCAATATCATGAATCCCGTATGTAATATTATCCCGAATTGTTCCGGAAAACAAAATCGTATTCTGCGGAACTACCGCCAGATATTTCCGGTAGCTTCTCAAATCAATATCGCGGATGGATTTTCCGTCAAGCAATACCTCGCCTTCACTCGGCATATTAAAACCAATTACCAGATTTAAGATAGTTGTCTTACCGGCTCCTGACTCACCGACAAGCGCTATCGTCTCACCCGGCTGTACCGTGAGGTTTAAATTATTTAACACGGCATGACCGTCATTGTTGTACCGGAACTTGACGTCACGAAATTCGAATTTCCCCGCAACTTGATGAACGGGTTCCTTGCCTTCATTGTCCTCAATCTCCTCGGCAGTAAGCACCTCGCCAATTGAACGTACGGACTCCAGTCCTTTCGTAATAGTCGGTATCAGAGTAATCACGGCGGAAACCTGCTGGACAATTGTTGAAAAATAGTTCTGGTACAGCGCAATATCGCCGACCATTATCGTCGCTTTGTACGCAAGCAGGGCGGTAAAAGCAAGACAGATAATCTGGAACACTTGGAATACTGCCCAGCCCACGGAACCGAACAACGCCTGAATCATATCAAGACGGTATCCTTTTTCCGCAACCTCTATCAATTGCTCGCTGACTTTCTCCGTCTCTTCTTCCTCAAGCGCGTGCGCCCTCGTAACAGGAATCAATTCAACCATTTCCATGACGCGGGCGGACGTTCCCTCCATCTCCTTACGAAACTCCTGATTCCTCTGCTTAATGACGCCGCGGAACGCAACCATTGTAATCGCCGCCACGGGAACCGTCAAAACAAAAAAGACAAACACGATAATACTCTTTGACACCGTAACCGCCATGGCAACGGTAATATTGAGCACTATATTAAGGATGCTGACAAATAGCTGCGTAGACAGTGTTTCCACCGCCTCCACATCACGCATAATTTTCGATTGCAGCCGTCCGGACTGAACGTCTTTATAGTAAGAAATTGACAACTGCTGCAGTTTCTTGATGAGCGCGCCGCGCAGTCCCGTTTCCACATACCGCACGGCAAGGCTTTTGTAGCGTACATACAAATAATTCATCGGCACGTTCAGCAAGATAAGGAAAATCATTAAAATCACATTTGCCGTAATCTTTTCCACACAGCGTTCGTCCTGTGTCGTCACATAATTAATAATATTGGCAAGTATAATCGGCGACATCCATACCGGGCTATGCTTGATAAAAAAGAAAAACACCGACAACAGAAACTTTCCGTAATTTCCTCTGTAAATGGAAAATAATACCTTCAGAGGATTATCCGGATATTTCTTAAAGCTCTCTATAAAACGCTCTTCCGCATTATCCTTACTGGGATTTCTTATCATTTCCGCCACCTTCATTCAGTTATTTAGAAATTTTGTCTACATTTTCTGCCGTAACAGGCTCTCCCTCACACCCTTCGATATTCACATTCTTTAATACCAGTTCCTCTACGTTCATGGCAAAAATGCCCTTCCTGCTTGTCTCGTCACAGCCAATCATCATTGCCGCAACGCCGCTCTTTGCTTCTTTTGCATACGTCACATTGACATTTTCAAATGTCAGGCGCGTAATCTTACGCTCCGGAAGGCCTGTAATATAAGCGGCGGCAACATGACAATTGCTGGCTTTAATATTCTTAAACATCAGTCTCTTAATCGACGGCGTTCTGTCATCCACCGGAAGCGGGCTCTTGGAAGAAACATACTCTGTCTTGCCGTCCGGGTCACAGAAATAGAAACTGTTTACCACAAACGGCGTCATAACATTATCCATATCAATATCTTCAAACGTAATATTATCCAGAACAGAATCCTCGCCGCGTCCCCGCCTTGTCTTTACACGAAGTCCTCTGTCCGTATTCATAAACAGGCAGTCCTGAATTTTTACATTCTTAACGCCCGCCGCAATCTCGCTTCCTACAGTGACCGCCCCATGACCGTCTCTCATGCAGCACTGTCTTACCGTCATATTCTCGGTCGGCTGTTTTAATTTTCTGCCCATGTAAATTTTACCGGACTTAATCGCAATACAGTCGTCGCCCACAGAAATATGCGTACCGACAACTTCCACATTTCTACAGCTTTCCGGGTCCAGACCGTCCGTATTGTGAGAATTAAACGGATTTTTAATCTTCACGTCCACAAAGCTCAAATTCTCCGAAAAATATGGGTGCAGCGTCCATGAAGGTGAATTTTGCACCGTGATGCCCTGCAGCATCACGTTTTTACAGTGACTGATAAATACCAGCCTTGGTCTCCACGCAATTTTGCGGATTTTCGGCTCAAACCACCAGTTATTAAAATCCGCGCAGCCGTCAATCGTACCTTCACCGGTAATCACAACATTTTCCGCGTTAATTGCCGTTACTATACCGGAAAACATATCAAGCGGGTTCCCTTCCCAAGTACCGATATTGTATTCCTCTTTTTCGTCGTAGCTGTCAATCACGCCCGGGAAAACCGGAAACTTTGTTCTGTCCGTAAATGCTGATAATACGGCGCCTTTTTCCAGTTCCAGAATCAGATTACTCTTTAAAAATATCGACGTAATCTTATAAACTCCCTCCGGTACCAGTACGCGGCTGTCCGGCGGGCATGCCATAATCGCTGCCTGTATTGCGCATGTATCGTCATGCTCTCCGTTTCCGTACGCGCCGAAATCCCTAACGTTTAATGTCACAAATTCCTTTTCCGTGCGCACTTTAAGAGGTTTTATAACCGTATCGTCCCAGACCGCCTTAATTACATATTCTCTGTCAGGCTTCAAATCATAGATAGACGTAATAACCTTATTTCCTCTGATTGTCACTGAATCATTAATAACAAGTTCATATTCCTTTTCAGTAAAATACTTACCCGCTTCCGTCAGCTCTACAACAACACATCTTGCTGTTTTCGCCACTAATTTTAATTCCATGAGAAACCTCCTAATGTAATAATCTCTCTGCCATCATCATCATTGCCGCGCCCTTATTCAAATCCTTTGACTGGATATCCTCCATCACCTGTTCGTATAAATCCAGACCTGCCTTTTCATATTTTTCCGCAAGAACAACCTTCAGACGGCACGCCTTTAAAATGGAAAATGCTGCTAAGGCTTTATCGGTGATATCAAGTTCATCCTCCAATATCAATTCTCGGAGAGATGTCTTAAACAGCCGCTTCAACCCGTCATAATATTCATAGATTGCCTGGTCAATTGATTCAATTCCTTCAATAACCGCTGTCATAAAATACGCATGATTTACGCCTTCTCTTTCTGACGCCGCTCTGTAGCGGTTCATAACATCCTGATAGTGCTCTCTCCCGCCAAGCTTTGTTTCATACTTCGTGTAAAAAACCAGAGCCATTTCATCGTTTTCCTCATCAAACTGAGCGTTTAAGCAGTTCATCAGTCCTTTGATGCGGTCTTTTACCTCCGTCTCGCCTTTTTCCATAACATAAAAACTTGCTATTCCCGCATACTTTCTATCATACGGAACCTGCTTAATCAGATTATCCAGCACTCTTCCCAGCTTCTCATAATTATGCATCAGACCCATTCCCTGCAAAATCATGCTGTTTTCATTTCCCCAGGTATCATTCACATCAAACTGAAAGCTCTCCGCAACCTGGCGTACATATTTATCTACCTTCACAATCATACCTCCCTGGAATACTCAAAATAATCAAATGCCGCCGTAAATGGCTCTCCCTGACTGGTGTAAGCATAGACTCCTATCATCGCGCCCGTAAAACGTTTTCCTTTTTTCAGACCTTCATCACATAAGTAATAAACATTATCGAGCACGCCGAGTTCCTGCTCCTTACCGCCTATACTATAGATAAATGCTCTCTGCAGATATCTGGTCAATACCACAAGCCGGATTTCGTATCCGTCATTCAGTTCCTCTGTAACATCGCGTTCCAACGAAATCCTGTCTTCCGTGTCAATATGCTCCGTTACTCTCAGATAAAACCTCTCCTGTTCCTTCACAACGCCATACGTTAAATATGTATTCTCATCATAATAACAGGTAATACCTGCTTCCTGTCCATCTGTGATTCCTTGTGTCAATAACGTGGTTGAAGCCTTAAAAATAAAATCTTTCTGCCTCTGAACCAGCACGCTCCGGCACCTTGTATCACTAAGCGGATACTTACTTGCGCAAAGATGCAGTTTTTTGTCAAAAACCCGGATACTTTCTTCCTCAGGCGGTCTTGGCGTCATCCAGTTCAGACTGAGCACGCCGTCCTCGAAATTCTCCCTGAAATTTTCTTCTTCCTGTCTCGGTAAATCAGGCAGAAGATTTAAAGTTGAAGGTCCCTTTAGTCCATTAACAATCGGCCATCCGTCCGCTGTCCATGTAATCGCATCCAACGCTGTCTCTCTTCCTAAAATACTGTATTTCCCGTCTACCATTCTGCCGCACAGATAAACCATATACCACTGACCGTTCTGTGTCATCACCGGTTTACCGTGTCCGCAGCGCTGAATAGCGGCGCCTTCATCCCATTGTCTCATAATCGGATTATACGGACAAGGCTCATAAACTCCCTTGAGCGTTCTCGAACGCGACACCGTAATCCGATGCCCCGGTCCGGTTCCGCCTTCCGCCTCAAACAGATAATAGTAACCGTCCTTCTTCAACAGATGCGGTCCCTCTGGCGCGCGCTTATTATCTCCGTAAAACAGCAGCTCTGCCTGTGAAATCTGTTTTGTACACTCTCTGTTTAACTCAAAAATCCTCGCTCCTCTGTTCAGAAGCATATATTTTCTTCCATCGTCATCTACAAAAATCGACGGGTCAATTCCGTCTTCATCTATAATTGCCGGTTCACTGTATGGGCCTTCCGGTTTATCTGACGACATAATAAACTGTTTGCGGTAAACTGTTCCCGTATCATTTAACCGATATGTTGCCGTCACAAAAAACTTTCCATCATGATACGAAATATCCGGCGCCCAGAAGCCCCGTCCTCCTTCCAGATTATCAAGCGCCGCCCATTTCGGATTCGTTACGGCATGACCAATGATTTTCCAATGTACCAAATCCTTAGAATGAGAAACCGGTATACTCGGGAAAAAGACAAAAGAAGAATTGACCATATAATAGTCTTCTCCTACCCTGACAATGGATGGGTCCGGAAACATTCCCGTTCTCACAGGATTGCGGTACATCTGCTCCAGTCCGCCTCCACAAATCTTTTCAAAATACTCTTCAATCGCCTTGTAACCCTTTTCTCTCGCCAAGTCAAACGGTGTTAATAAATCCAAATCTCCAGCCAGCGGATTCATTCCCACACGCTCTACCAGATACGTTACAATATCCAAATTTCCCGAAAGTGTTCCGTAATGCAGTACATTCCGATGCGCCGCATCGTAAATATTCATACTGGCTCTTGAATATTCCACCACATACTTAAGAACCGCAAAATCTCCTGCCAGCGCAGCAAGGAACGTCATCAACCGTCCCTCATCATCCACTGCGTCAATAAGCTGCGGATTCTCCTCCAAAATTGCCTTCACCCCATCATAGTCGTGTTCCCAAATCGCCTTTTCTAAATCTTTCATACACAACTCCTTTAATCCACCAATAATAACGGGTCCTCCATATTCGCGTCCGGGTCAAGCAGAACCTGCGCGTACACACCGCCAATTCTGGAAACTTCCGCCGCGATAATACTGCTGAAAACATACGCGCCTTCATACTGTAAATGCGAATCGTCTTCCTTTCCGTCCGGAAAATGCGGATAAATATGAGGCGGCACATGCAAAAACCACCTTCTGCTTGTCTCATCACCCGCCTCCTCAATCTTTGCCTTACTCAATGTACATAAGTCTACTACCGGCACGCCAATCTCCTTTGCAAGCGCTATCATAGCGTCAGGGTAGTCCAAATGAACCTTTTCCTTTAACGTTCTTTTGTCTTCACTAAAATGTCTTCTGTATAGAGAGGTTATGAAAAGCGGATAAGCTTCATGCTTTCTTGCTACATCCACAAACTTACGCAAATTATCCTGATAGCTTCCGAAACTGTCCGTATGCCGCGCCTCATCTTCTTTCTCATCATTATGTCCGAATTGGATATATAGAAAATCTCCCTTACCGATTTCTTTGTCTATCTTATCCAATATCCCCTCATCTATAAAACTCTTCGTGCTTCTTCCGTTCTCTGCATAGTTCTCAATCTGAACTGTTTTCTTTAAGAACAGTCCGTATGCCTGACCAATTCCCGTCTGTGGAAAACTCATATAAGTATTCTGTTTTACTGTAGAATCCCCCGCCCAGAAAATTCTAAACGCCATAATAGCAGCCTCCGTTTTCTATTATAATTTATGTTTATTGTACCATATGCATGAAATATTTGCACTAACCTATTCCATTTTATCCTACCGGGAATACATATTTTTTGTGCTTTTGCATAAAAAAAGAGGCTGTAAAAACAGCCTCTTTAAATACTTAGATTATTATTCCTTTACGGCGCCTACGTTAACACCTTGAACGAAATAATCCTGGCAGATTGGATAGATAATCATGAACGGAATGATTGCAACGATAATTGCAGCATTCTGAATCGTGTTATCAGAAACCTTATCATTATTCTGTGGAACGTCACTATCCATAATCAACGAACGAAGCTTCATCTGGAAGTTATACAGTGAGTTCTTCGTTACGTAGAGTTTAAAGTTCGTATAGTCGTTCCAGAATGTTACAGCAAACATCAAACCGATAGATGCAAGAGCCGCCTTGGAAAGCGGAAGCACTATCTTGATGAAAATACCGATTGGAGAACAACCGTCAATCTCCGCCGCCTCAAAAAGCGATTGCGGAATGCCTTCAAAGAAGTTCCTCATCAATACCAGATTATATACGTTAATCGACAATGGTAAGAGTACTGCCCATAATGTATTCAGCAGCTTCAACTGATTCATAACCAAATATGTAGGAATCATACCACCGTTAAAAATCATCGTAAATAATAACATATAAGCAAATAAATTTCTACCCGGCATATTCCACTGAATCAACACATATGCACCCAGTGTTGAAAGCAGAAGACCCATTACACATCCCACAACAGTAACTAAACAGGAAATAAGGAATGGTCTATACAATGCCGTTCTCGTTACAATCAGCTTATAGCCGTTAATCGATAAATTATTAGGCCATAAACGCATACCGTAACCTGGCGCTGCATCAAGTGAGTCAACAAGCACCTTCCAAAGTGGCAGCAGAATAATTAATGATATAAGAATAAATATAATAGCATTAACTATAGGGAAGGCCTTCACTTTTTTAGTCTTTTTATTCGTATTACTCATCTTAAACCCTCCTTATACAATACCACGTCCACGTACTTTCTTGGACGCATAATCACAAGCAAGTACCAGTACACAGCCTACCAGGGACTTAAACAGACCAACCGCTGTTGTATATCCGTAGTTCGGAATACCACCGCCAAAGGACTGCATGTAAATATATGTCTGAATAACGCTGGACACTTCAATAACCGCGTCATTCATCAATACGAATACAGATTCGAAAAGGTTCATAACCTTTGCAAGATTCAAAATGAATACCGTTATAATCGTATTCGCCAATGCCGGCAATGTTATGTAACACATCCTGTTCCAACGGTTTGCACCGTCAATCTGGGCCGCTTCATAAAGTTCAGGACTGATACCTGAAAGTGTTGCCAGGAAAAGAATGGTTCCCCAACCTGTATCTTTCCAGATATTTATAATATAGAAAACAGGACGCCATGTCGAGGTTTCACCCATCCAGAACACCGGCTCCTCTATAACATTCATACTTATTAAAATTTGGTTCACAATTCCTGACTCACCTGTCGAAAGCAACATACGGAAAATAGCTGCTACTACTACCCATGACAGGAAGTGTGGAAGATAGATAATTGTCTGAACGGTCTTTTTAAAGTGGATATTTGTAATTTCATGTAACAACAGGGAAATTACAACCGCCATAAACGTATTTAAGAATAATTTAATAATACTTAATGTCAGCGTATTTTTAAACGCAAGCCAGAAATATGTATCCTTTGTCGCCATCTTTACAAAATGCTTCAAACCGGCGTATACTGGAAGTTTGATATAATCAGTAAACGCATACCGGATACCGAGCATTGGCCAGTAATTAAACAACAAAACAAAAATAAGAACCGGCACCATCATCAGATAGAACCAACGATGAACATATACTCTTGATGCAAACGGCTTATGATTTTTCATATAACGGGTATCATATTCAATCGTCTTTTTGAATTTTAATATATCCAAAAAACAACCCGCAATGGCAACGATAAGACCAATCACAACAACATAGGTTCCCACACCAAGAACATATTGAGGGTCTGCCATAAATGTTGAAAGGTCTTTCATCGTAATGCCATAAATAACAACAGCAATTACAGTTGTAATAATCGAATAAATCTCTTTCTTAGCCGCAACAATAATACATGTTGCCACTAATGCCAGCATAAAGAAATACCAAAGATACTGATGATATGTAAATTCATACTTATCATTATTCAGATAACTCATAAAACTAAAGCAGTCTTTTGCTTTTACTTTTATATCTGAATTCTGTACAAACGGAAGCAGTCCGCCTATTATAGCAAGTACAGCACCAACAATAGCCAATACACGGATATTTTTTGGTGGCTGGTAAACTTTCACGCCGCACTGAGGACAACTTTTCGCCTTTTTCGGCAACTCGGAACCGCAAACTTTACATGTCGCCATCTTATTACCCTCTTTCCTATAAAATCTTAGTAGTACTAATTGAAATTACGAGTCTCCCCGTAGCAGATAGAAAATTGCAAATAAAAAGGAACGCAATCCTGCAATTTCCTACTTAAGAAAACGAAATCCCTTTGGGGCTTGCGCCCCAAAGTTCATTCTTTTAGTCATTGATTTGTGTGCGTTCTGAGAAGACTCACTTTCTCTTAGTTAAGAGAAGCTAAGATTTCTTCTACAGCAGCGCCACATTCGCTCTCGTACTTAGCCATACCTTCTTCAACAGTCATCTTGCCCATTACTACGTCAGCAATAACAGACTTTCTTACTGTCCAGATTGTAGCAGCATTCTCGTTAACAGCATCTGTCTTCTTGATTGAAGGAGCCATCTTGCTGTTTGCATTGAATACTTCCTGAGCAGAAACCATTGTCTCTGTAGAAGCTGTAAGCAGACCGATATCAACACCACCGTTGAAGTCAGAACGATACTCGCCTAACTTAAGAAGACCATCGATATGGTTGTATGAACCTGTGTTTCCTGTTGAAGGAAGCGGCTTAAGTTCAAATGTACCATTCTCATATGACCAGTGTGTTCCTTCTGCACCGTACTCCCAAAGAAGCTGTGCTCTGCCACCGTCAAGCATCTTCTGAAGGTAATATTCAAATACGCCTTCTGGATTCTTGCAGTTTGTTGTAATACACCACTGTGGAGCAATTCTGTTCAGGTACTGACCAACTTCAGCAATCGGAGCCATAGCAACGATAGTATCTGTTTCTGCACCTGGGTACTTATTCAGTGTCTGGATATTCTTAATTAAGTTTCCACACCACTTACCAGCCCAGTATGTGAACACGCCGAACTTATCTTCTTCAAACAGTGTACGGCAGTCCTTTGTAGAACGGTTGATAATCTCAGTATCCAGAAGACCAGCTGCATAAGCATCTGCCATTCTCTGCATAGCTGCCTTCATAGCATCCTCTGTAAAGCCATCAACCCAAACGCCATCCTTCTGGTAGAATTCTGGATAAGCATCCTGATAGAATTCTGGCAGATAGTTGATGTATGGAGCCTCATTACCGATAAGACCGTTCGCTGTAACAACAAACTCAGCTTTCTTAGCTTCCTTCATCTTTACCAGCATATCATAGTACTCTGCATATGTCTTAGGTAAAGTTGTGATGCCTGCTGCATCTAACCATGACTGCTTAACGTATGTCATACAACCATTACCCTGAACTGCTGAGAAACCATATAAGTGATATTCACCGTCTGGTCCAACAACCTTGGAATTCTCGAACAATTCAAGACCCATCTCGCTTACACGACCTGAGTTCTTAACTTCTGAGTTCTCCCAAGCTTCTGTCATATCCCAAAGATATCCCAAAGATGCATATGTAGCATAGTTATCAGCTGATAACAGAACTACATCAGGTAAATTGTCTGAACCTGCGCCAAACAATGTAGCACAGTAATCCTTGTAACCTGCGTGGTCTGGACGCTCGAATACTAATTCGATGCCAAGCTCTTCTTCGAGCTGCTTATAGAAGTCTGTTCCCGCATTGTCTTCTGTCATTACTGTACCGTCACAAGTGATGGTAATCTTTGCAGGCTTTTCAGCTGCTGCGACTGTTGTTGCCTCCGGTGCTGCTGTTGTTGTATCAGTATTGCCATCGTTTGGCGCTGCTGTTGTAGGATCGCTGTTACCCTTATCACCACAAGCAGTTAAGCTGAATACAAGTGTAAGCACCAGAAGAAGTGAAACTAGTTTTTTCATTGAAATAAACCCTCCTTTTGGTTTTTTGCGGGAGTTTCAACCCGCATGCCACAAAATTTTTAGTGACATGTTAATCATAACATTTTTGTATGATTTTAACAAGAGTATTTTTTATATATTATTAACTTTTTTTGAACAATCTTTGAACTGATTAGCGAAAAGTGCCTTTTTATGCGTATTTATGTAATTTAGCGCGTGTTAAAAAGTAAATTTTTTTTTGACCCTTATTTGGTTTTTTAGAAACAACTAAATCTGCTTTCTTGTCAAATTGCATAATTATTCATTGCCAAAACAACTTTATTTTTGAAAAAAATAACTAATAATATCACATTTTTGCATGACAATTCACACTCTATTAGTAATTTTTTCATGTGTTCATAATTTGTGTTTACGGTTCTTCATTTTTCTTGCATTTGTGCATGTTTCAATGTTATAAATAATATAGCTGTACTTTTTTACAATTCACATTACATAAAACGCCAAAAGGAGTCCTCATGTCAGTTTTAGAATTTATTAGTAATTACCGTACGGAAACATTTGATATTATTTTCAGATACATCTCTTACTGCGGAGAAATAACCGTTCTGCTTCCTGTTCTGTGCATACTGTACTGGTGCATTAATAAATCACTGGCATACTTCGCGCTTTTCAATTATTTTATTTCCGGTTCCGTTATCCAGTGTACAAAGATCGCCCTGCGCATACCCCGCCCATGGATTCTGAATTCCGCCTTTACTCCTGTCGAATCTGCCCTTGAAACGGCTACCGGCTACTCCTTTCCAAGCGGTCATGTCCAGGGAAGTTCCTCTGTCTTTTTATCCGTTGCAATCTGGTGTAAAAATCGCTTTCTTTCTATTATATGCAGTATTGTCACCGGACTTGTATTATTTTCAAGATTATACTTAGGCGTTCACACACCGTTAGACGTATTTATTTCTCTGACAGTGTCTGTTATCACTATACTTGTTATAAAACATTTCGGCCGGAACTATATTTTTCCCCGGACAAATAAAATTGCGATGCTGATGATTGCCATCTTGTATTCTATCGGTTTATGCCTGTATTCCTACATTCTTGTATACTGGGAAGTATCCAGCATGGAACTGGTCGCGGATTCCGTTGTTTTCGCCGCTTCTCTGACAGGATTTTCCATCGGCGTTTATATTGAAAATCGTTATATTGGTTTTCGAACCCAGTGTTTCTCCTTCTTCATGCAGATTATCAAAATACTTCTGGGCATAGGCGGACTGCTGCTTATCAATTATGGCTGCTCCCTCCTGCCGCTGCACAGAATATATGCCGACTCGCTGAAAGGATTTCTTGTATGCATCTGGGCAACCTGCGTTTTTCCCGTCTTCATCAAACTGGTGCAAAAAAAGAATTACAGTGAATTATAATCGGTCATAACAACTTTATCCTGCCGTTTGCCGCTACATATTCTTTTATGCCGCTTATTTCCGGCTCTCCTCTGCCGTTTGCTGCCTCTACAATTTTTTTAACAAGTCCGTTCACACAATCGTCCCGGCACAGAATTTTTATTCCGACGCTGTCCGTATAAACCGTATCAAGAATAAACGCCCTGTCCCCTTCGTTCCCGATAAGATACTGCAGCTTACCGGCTGTATTGTAGTCCGTGGTAAATGACAGTTCCCTGCCAAACTGCAACTTGCCGGTAAGCGTATTTGCCAGTCCTTCTCTTGCAGCCTGCCGGTATGCACGCACAAGACCGCCCGTTCCCAGAAGCGTACCGCCAAAATACCGGGTGACGACAATCAGACAGTCCGACATCTCTTCTAAAAGAAGGACCTCCAGAATCGGTTTCCCCGCCGTACCTCCGGGTTCTCCGTCATCGCTGTAACGCTGTATTGTATTGTTTCTTCCTATAGTATAGGCGTAACAATTATGACGTGCATCCCAATATTGTTTTTTTACCTCTTCTATTCTTTTTAACGCTTCTTCTTCATTATGAACACAATACACATGCGCGATAAAACGTGACTTTTTTTCCACAATTTCACCGCATCCTTCTTCCAATATAACTTTGCAGTTCTGCTCCATACCGGTTCTCCTTTTTCAATACTCCTTTAAAGTATAATGTGGATTTTTTTCCCAGTCAATGAATACTCTCAAATATTCGGTCTATAATGAAATATGATAAAAATGTTACATAAGTTTTAAATCTCAATTAATTCTTTGATTAATCAACTTATTTCTGCTATACTATCATAATTAGATGACATAGTAGATTTTACTTAATATAAGGAGGTCAATTATGAAGTTCACACGAAGCAGTGTCAACAATCGGAAAAAAGAACTGAATTCTATTTCTAAACGATTTGGCAACACACTGAAATCCGCCTCTGTTAAGTTTGTAATATTTGCGTTTATATTTATCGGAGTCGTAGGCTGCGCCATGGTTTTCGGAATGGTATCAGGCATATTGGCGAACACGCCGGATATTGAAACAATCAATGTTTCCCCGACGAAATTTGCCACAAAGATATACGATAATCAGGGCAATGAAATTGAGACGCTGATATCGGCAGGTTCCAACCGTGTTTATGTTTCGTTAGACCAGATACCCGAGGATTTGCAGCACGCATTTATTGCAATTGAGGACGAACGTTTTTATACCCACAACGGCATCGACTTGAAAGGTATCGGCCGTGCGGCGTACGTTGCCATTTCCACCAGAGACCTGAGCCAGGGCGCGAGCACCATTACGCAGCAGCTCATTAAAAATACGGTATTTGAGGCATATAACGAAAACACGCTTGAGAAAATACAGAGAAAGCTGCAGGAACAGTATCTTGCCGTCCGTCTGGATGCTGAGATGGGAAAAGAAGCCGTTTTAGAGAATTATCTCAACATTATTAATCTGGGTAACGGTAATCTGGGCGTTCAGGCAGCAGCCAACAACTATTTCAACAAGGATGTATCCGAGCTTACATTATCGGAATGTGCCGTAATTGCTGCCATTACCAAAAACCCAAGCCGTTTGAATCCGGTCCGTAATCCGGAAGACAACCGAGAACGTCAGGTCGATGTTCTGGAACATATGCGGGACCAGGGATATATCACGCAGGCAGAATTTGAGGAAGCAGTCAATGACCCGGTATACGACAGAATTGAAGACATTCATATTGAAACAGGCGGTAATTCCGTTTACTCCTATTATACGGACGCGTTGATTGACGTTTTGATTGAAGATTTAACCACCCAGCTTGGCTACACAGAAAATCAGGCAACCAACCTGATTTACAGCGGCGGTTTATCCATCTACAGCGCACAGGATACCAAGATGCAGAAAATAGCCGAATCAGTCTTCAACGACCCTGAAAACTGGCCGGAGGAAACACCATTTGCCATCTCGCTTGATTTATCAGTAAAGGGACCGGACGGAAAATCTAAATATTTGACGCACCTGAACATGCTCAAATATTTTCAGACAGAAGGCGGCATTTCTTCTTTTGATTTGCTTTTTACAGAAAAAGAAAAAGCTGACGAATATATTGATTTATATAAAGAATACTGGACTTCGCAAGGGTATGAGATTACGTACGAATCCGTTTACTATATTATCCAGCCGCAGATTTCATTTACACTGATGGATCAGTTTACCGGAGAGGTAAAGGTCATTGTCGGCGGACGCGGTGAAAAAGAAACAAGCCGTTCCATGAACCGCGCAACCAACACTTACCGTTCACCGGGTTCTACGATAAAGCCGCTTGTTTCCTATGGTCCTGCCGTAGACAGCGGCGGGCTGACACTTGCGACTGTATTTGACGACTGCGCGTACTACTACAAAAACGGCGGCAAACTGGTACAGAACTGGAATCAGAAATATCGAGGCATCATGACGATGCGCGAGGCGCTCTACCGCTCTCAGAATATTCCTGCCGTTAAATGCTTAAATGAAATTACACCGGAACTTGGTTTTTCATACCTTCAGAAATTCGGCCTGAGCACACTGGTCAGTCCGGAAAACGCCATCAACGGTATGCATGACGTAATTGAATCCATTACGTTAGGCGGTATGACCAAAGGCGTTTATAACATTGATATGTGCGCAGCCTATGCAGCCTATGCCAACAGCGGCGTTTACACAAAGCCCGTTTACTATACGAAAGTTTATGACCATAACGGCAACCTGCTGCTGGATAACACAAACCCGGAAACACACAGAGTTGTGAAAGAATCCACGGCATGGCTTATGACCAGTGCAATGCAGGACGTTGTTATCCGTGGTACCGGTACGGACTGTAAAGTCCCGAACCAGCCAGTTGCCGGCAAAACAGGAACCAGTAACTCCGACGGCGATTTGTGGTTCTGCGGCTATACGCCTTATTATACCGCATCAATCTGGTTAGGTTATGATGACGATGCGTCGCGTGCCATCAATACAAACAAATATAATCACAAGAAATTATGGGCAAAAATCATGGCCCAGATACACGAAGGTCTTCCTTCCGGCGCATTTCCGAGCCAGCCGGCAAACATTGAAGCCGTACAGGTATGCGCTCAATCCGGGAAACTACCTGTGCCGGGGCTTTGTGACGCCGACCCGCGAGGAAGCCAGATTATAACCGAATACTTTGAATCAAGTACGAAACCGACCGGAACCTGTACTGCGCACAGTATACAGCCTATCTGCGTACAGACAAACAAACTTTCCATCGGAACCTGTCCTGCGGAATTTCGTATTGTTGTCATAAGACCGCCAAATGATACGATCGTTCCAGATGATGAAAAGAACAAGGAATATGCGGTTGCTGACGCGCCATACACTATTCCTTATGAGATGGCGAAGGCTGTCTGCCCTGTTCATGCTGCCGACTGGCTCATACAGCAGGGTTACATCTCATCAACCGGAGGCAACAGCGGTTTATCCATTAATGATTTTCTTAACATGAACGGCGGAATAGCCAATCCGGGCGGCGGAGATGACGAAGAAGAGGAAGAGGAAGAATAAATAAAATAAAAGGCTTATGAACCGGTTCATAAGCCTTTTTGCTACTCTATTTCTTCATCTTCGAATCACAGAGAAGTGAAGCAACATATCCGAAAATCAATGCCGCTGAAACGCCTACGGCACACGCCTTAAAACCACCCATAAATAATCCAATGGCGCCTTCCTCGTCAACCGCTTCCTTTACTCCCTTCCAAAGCACATTTCCAAATCCCAGAAGAGGAACGGAAGCGCCCGCACCTGCAAATTCAAGAAAAGGCTCATAAAGTCCGACCGCTCCAAGAACTGCTCCGAGACATACGAGAAGCACCATAATTCTTCCCGGCAGCATCTTGGTCTTTTCCATTAAAATCTGTACAACTACACAGATTAATCCCCCTACTACAAATGCTATTAAATATTCCATACGCTTTACTCACTTTCCAATATAATTCCATGGGCAATTCCGGGAACCGACTTGCCTTCATTAAAACTTACCGGAGACAGCATAGCCCCTGTCGGCAGAAACAACACACGATTCCATCTCTTTTTTTCAAGCTGTTTTATCACATAACTACAAAGCACTAATGCCGAACATCCGCAGCCGCTCCCCCCTGAATGGGTATCCTGCGTTTTATCATCAAATATTTCAATTCCGCAGTCCATATGCTTTTTACTGATATCATATCCTTTATCTTTCATTAAATCGAACAAAATTGTCTGACCGACAAGACCTAAATCTCCGGTAATTATCATATCGTAATCATCCTGGTCTACACCCAAATCCATAAAATTGGCATAAATTAAATCCGCAGCCGCCGGAGCCATACACGCCCCCATGTTCATACTATCCTTGACGCCGTAGTCTACAACCTTTCCTGTTGTAATACCGGCTACTTTAACCGTATTCTTTTCCTTTCCAATGACGACGCTCCCGCATCCCGTAACAGTCCATGTCGCGGAAAGCGGTCTCTGATTCCCGTATTCGAGCGGAAACCGGAATTGCTTTTCCGCACTGGCAAAATGGCTCGACGCCAGCGCTACAACACGATTTGCATAATTTCCCGCCACGCACATGGCGGCAAGCGCCATGGATTCTCCCATTGTGGAGCAGGCTCCGTATAAACCGAACATGGGAATATCATAATTCATTAATCCGAACGTAGTCCCGATTAACTGCCCCAGCAAATCGCCCGCAAATATATAGCGAATCTCTCCTGCGGTCAGACCTGATTTTTTTAAAAGTTTGCCCAGTGTCAGTTCCTGCAGCCTGCTTTCCGCTTCCTCCCATGAAGTCATACCAAACATCGGGTCCTCGTTTACCTCGTCGAACAGGTGTCCCATAGGACCCTCACCCTCTTTTTTCCCTGCAATGCAGGCTGTATGCTGAATATAGGGCGGATTTTTAAAGAGCAGACTTTGTTTTCCTTTCATCTGCGTACATTCTTCCATAAAAAAACCTCCAAATACTTTTTGTTAGTTTTTGGAGGTTTCGCTATTCTTATTCATAAGAAAGAGAATTTCATGATTCGATTGTGTAAATCCATCCCTTCGGAGCTTCTAGCCTGCCCATCTGAATGCCTGTCAACGTATCATATAACTTCTTGGTTACAGGTCCCATTTCAGTCATGCCGCTCGGAAAACAGATTTCCGTACCATGGTCAACAACTTTGCCAACAGGAGAAATTACCGCTGCCGTTCCGCAAAGACCGCACTCTGCAAAATCTTTTAATTCGTCTTTGTGTACTTTTCGTTCTTCCACTTCCAGTCCGAGATAATCTTTTGCAACCGTAAGAAGAGAACGTCTCGTAATAGAAGGAAGAATCGTATCTGATTTCGGAGTAACAACCTTTCCGTCCTTTGTCACAAACAGGAAATTCGCTCCGCCCGTCTCTTCAACATACGTTCTCGTCGCCGCGTCAAGATACATATTCTCGTCAAATCCCTGGCGGTGCGCGTCAGTAATTGCATACAGACTCATCGCATAATTTAAGCCTGCCTTGATATGTCCTGTTCCGTGCGGCGCCGCGCGGTCAAAATCACAGACACGGATTGTCAACGGTTTCACGCCGCCCTTGAAATACGGTCCTACCGGCGTCGTAAATACACGGAACTGATACTCGTCCGCCGGTTTTACACCAATTACCGGATTGCTTCCAAACATGTACGGACGGATATAAAGCGTCGCACCCGTTCCAAACGGCGGTACATATGCCGCATTTGCCTGAACCGTTGCGGCAACGGCATCGACAAAACGTTCCTTAGGAAAAACCGGCATCTCAAGTCTCTTGCAGGAATCTTCCATTCTCTGCGCATTCAAATCCGGCCGGAACACAACAATCTTACCGTCTTCCGTCGTATAAGCTTTCATACCCTCAAAACAAGTCTGCGCATATTGCAATACGCCTGCGCATTCGTTGATAACAACATTGGCATCCTCCGTAAGTAAGCCTTCATCCCATGCGCCGTCCTTAAAATTTGAAACAAATCTCTTGTCGGTCTGTACATATCCGAATCCGAGATTCGACCAGTCAATATCCTTTTTTTCCATAATTGATTCTTCCTTTCTCTTTCCATATGTAATTCATTTCATTAAATATAACTCTAAGCAGTACAACCGTCAAGTATCTCAAAAAGAATTATTGATAATTTCAGAGGAGTATGCTATATTTTATTATAAGTAAATTTTTATAAAGGAGGATACTATGAGTTACGATAACCTTAATGATAACAACAACATTTACAGCAGTGAAAATACCTATGATAATCCGTCGTCCGGAACCGGAGAGTATTACGGAACATACAATTATCAGAATGCCGCACCGGACCTCACCAAGGCAGGCTTTGAAGAGAATGTCGTTGCGCAGTCTTTTGTTTTTATGGCGGTTGCGTTGGTAATTTCCGCTTTTTCCGCATTATACGTTTATTCTTCACCAAGACTGATGGTTAATATTCTTTTAAACGATTCCATTTTCTACATTTTGCTTTTTAGTGAACTTGCAATCGTTTTTGCCGCTAACTTTACGGTAAGAAAGAATCTTGTTGTTCCGTCCGCTATTTTATTTACGTTATATGCTGTCATTAACGGTGCAACGTTATCGGTCATTTTCGTCCTGTTCGAGCTTTCATCCATCGTGTCCATCCTGTTTATTACCGCGGGAATGTTTGGAGGCATGGCAGTCTACGGACTTGTAACGAAAAAAGATTTATCATCTATCGGCAATATCGCGCTGATGGCTCTTTGGGGTATTATTCTTGCAAGTGTAGTCAATATGCTATTCCTTAAGAGCAGCGGAGCAGATATGGCAATCAGCGCTATCGGCGTATTAATATTTGTCGCCCTGACCGCTTACGACACACAGAAGATTAAGAACATGGCGCGTTACACCACACTTGACAACATTACATGTATTTCATTAATCGGCGCTTTGGAACTCTATCTTGATTTCATTAACATTTTCTTAAAACTGTTAATGTTATTCGGAAGACGCAGAGACTAATCACGAACAATTCAAAAAGGTGTCCTTTCAGTTTGTTAAGACTGAAAGGGCACCCTTTTCTTTTATATCTTTTTATTTATCGAAAATGTGCTGTCCGCAAGCACCCAATTCGCGTAAAACCATGACATAACCGTCCAGTACCCGCCGCCTCGCAGGTTAAATTCCTTAATTAAATCAAACTTCGCCCGCATACTTCTCACATCTTCAAACCACACAACATGTTCCAATCCGTTTTCCGTATAATAGAAAAAAGGAGACTGTGAAATTTCGTCATATTGAATTTCTACGCCCTGATTGACAGCAATCTGTACCGCTTCCACATTTCCAAGTGTTGTTGCCGCCGTTTCTCCCTGAATAAACGGAAGCGGCCAGTCATATCCATAATTCGGAATGCCCAGATTGATTTTTCTGTTGTCAATCTCTGTCACGGCATACTCCACCACCTGGCGAACCTTGTTGATAGGCGCTACTGCCATGGGAGGGCCGTATTTATACCCCCATTCGTACGTCATCAAAAGCACCCAATCCGCCGTTGCTCCTAACGCGGCGTAATCTTTTCCGGCATATAAAAGTCCCGGCTGGTTCGCCGACGTCTTTGGCGCCAAATCCACACTGACCGTATACCCCTGTGCCGATAACCGACTGTGTAATTCGACAACAAATGCCGTAAACAGGTCACGGTCTTCCTGCTTAATATACTCAAAATCGACATCAACGCCGCCGTATCCTTTGCTTTCCAACACATATAACAATTCTTCTATCAGCCTGTTCGTATATTCCGTGCTGTTCACAATACTGGTAATCAGGTTATTGTTAAATCTCCCCAACTCGTCTAACGGAGTCAGCGTGAGAATCGGAATCGTTTCAAACTGCCCTGCCAGCTCAATCATCCATTCGTCCGCAAGCTGTGGATAAACCAGGTATCCCTCTCTCGTAAATCCGTAAGAAAAAACAGACAGATATGTAAGATAAGGCAGCGTATTTTCCAATACCCAGCTGCTGATAAACGGATATGCAAATCCGTTAAAATCCACATACCTGTCCCGATTGGTTATTCCGTCGTTTATCAATAATGCCTGCCCCACTGCAAGCCGGTAGGGATAAATAAGCTGGTTTGTAACAATAACTGTTTCCACAGCTACGCCAAACCCATTCGCAATAGAATTAACCGTATCACCACGCTGTACAACATATATTTCCATAAAATTCCGCCATATTCAATTTATTTCATTATATGCTTCTGATTGTGGGTTATTCCCGCATTTTTGCGCGTAAGCCGCCGTGAAACAAAAACGGAAATTCATAAATCATCATCGCGGTCCAGCCGCATAAATATGCCCACGGAAGCGCCATAATTCCCATATCAAATACAAAAACCAGCGGTACGCAGCTGACAAAACGAACCGCAAAATTGATAATACTGCTCCACAGCGTAATTTTCAAATCCCCCATTCCTCTAAAATATCCCTGCACACCGTTTGTCAGCGCCGGGATAATATACATAAAGGCAATCAGGCGCAAGTACCGCACGCCCTCCCCAATCGTTTCCTCATCTGTCGTAAACAGCCTCATAAGACGGGACGCCAGCAACAGCAAGACTACTCCCGCAGCCAGTCCGTATAATACTTCCACAACGATTCCGATATAAAAGGCTTTTCTGACGCGTTCATTCTCGCCCGCGCCACGATTTTGCGCCATCACACTCGTCATCGCATGCCCGATATTCTGTTCGGGAATATAAGCGAAATCATCAATGCGGTTAATCGCCGTAAACGCTGCTGTCGCCGTAACTCCCATTGTATTGACAATCCCCTGAATACCCAGTTTCCCAATCTGCACCGTAGACTGCTGCAAAGCGCTGACCATGCCATACTGGAACGTTTCTTTCAACATGCTTTTTTCAAACACAAGCCATTCCCTGCCCATATCAAGCAGCGGTATTTTCTTCTTAATATATATCATACACAATAAACAGCTCAGGGCTTCACACAAAACCGTGCTGATTGCACAGCCCTCAACCTCCATGCGCAGAACCACCACAAAGAAAATGTCGCCGGCAATATTAAGTACTGCACTGATTCCCAGGAAAAGAAGCGGCGATTTGCTGTCTCCCATAGCACGGAGAACGCTCGCAAAATAATTATAAACAAAATTAAAAACCAGCCCGCACATCACAATGCGAAGATAAGACGCCGCCTGCGGCAGAATATCTTTATCGACCTGCAAAAGCGTAAGCAGCCACGGCGCCGATACAACTGCCGCTGCAGTAACCGCCAGAGAAAATCCAAGTCCCGCCATCATAGACGTACTTACCTGCTTTTTTAACCGTGTATAGTCCTTCGCTCCGTATAATGTACCGATAAGGATTCCCGCTCCCAGGCAAATTCCTTGCACAAACAGAATAATCAGCGTCATTAGCGGATTGCTCGTTCCGACGGCGGCAAGCGCGTCCTTTCCGACATAACGCCCCACAATAATACTGTCTGCCGCATTATATGTCAGCTGTAACAGGTTTCCCAGAACAAGCGGTATTGTAAAACGAATTAAAAGGGGCAGAAGCGCCCCTTTTGTCATATCCTTTGTCATAAGTTTCCTACACCCTCTTTGAATCCCACGTCACGCCCGACTTGGCTTTACGCACGGGATTTCCCACATATAGACAATTCTTTTCTTCCAACGCCTTGTTGACCATAGAATGCATTCCCACAATCGAATCATCCGGCAGGCCGGCGCCTTTTAGCAAAACACTTCCCACGGCAATCCACACATGATTTCCCACGGTAATATCCTTTGCTTTATTCAGCCTTGTTCCCTCCAAATTAAAAATCGAATGACTGTCACTGGTACGTATCTCCACACCCGGTGCAAAAAGACTGTCTGACCCAATGCGGATAGCTGTTCCTTCCAGAGCCGCAAGATGGCTGTTTTTGAAGAAACGGTTATGCTCTCCTATCTGAATAAGGTTATTATCATCCTCAATCCAAAGACTGCTTTCCTCAAAACCGTTGTTCTCACCGATGCGGATAATATTATGATTCCCTTTCACTAAAATCTGCGTGCGGTCCATGCGGGATAGATTCCCGATTTCTAAGAGATTATCCACGCCTTCCACATAAATATGAACGTGTCTCAATAAAGCCGCGCCGATTAATACTTTTGAATTTCCTTTTACAACAATCTTATTTCTCCCGCAGATATGATTATATACAGTAAATAATCCTTTGTATTTTTGAGGATGATTTTTTACCTTATCCTTAATACCCATTGAATATACCGTTCCTTATTTAAAATATTTCAGTTTACATATCTCCTGTATAATGACCTCCGCCGCCATTCTTGCGCCGCCGTCAACAAAATGAATTCCTTCATACATCAGCGCGCTGGCGTCGTCTACGTTATTGACATTAATTCCCATCATCTCGCCAACATTAAAGGAAGGGATACCCCACATAGACGCTGCGTGACACAGAGCGGAACCATACTCAAATGATGTCAAATCCTGCTCATTATACAAATTCAACTGATTTGACGCCGCAATCGGCGAACCTGCCACAAGAATATACGCGTCCGGATACATTTTCGTCAAATTATAAAACATCATATGGCATGCCCCGTAAAAGGTCGCGTTATCCACCCGCAGATGTCCGTCGGCATCAAAACTCAGCCTGTCGTCTCCCAAAGGAACGTTTGCAGCCCAGTCATTCGTACCCGCCATGATGATAATCACTTCCGCATCGTTTGGAATTGCCTTGCCTTCCATCGTCATTCGCTCCGGATGGCACATTGATTTCTCATTTAAATTCGCGACGGAAGTACCGCTGATTCCACAGTTAAATCCTTCAAATCCAAAATACTGATTGACATATTCACAATGATAATACAGTTCGGTAAGACTGTCTCCGTACCATGCCACCTTAAGACCTCTCCACTCGTCCTCAAACAAACCTTTGGCCGCAGCAAAAGTCTGGCTGTTCTCCGTCGTCCCGGTTTCTGTTGTCGGCTGCGTCGCATCCGTAACAGTCTCCCTATCCGACAATACCGCCATTCTGCTTTCCATCTCCTGAACCTGACTTTCGTATTCCCCTACCTGCGCTTTTAAATCCTTCATGGACATAAACATGATACAGATGGCCGCAAAACACGCAAATACCAAAGCAATTACCGCAACCGGCAGTGCACCTGCCCTATTATCTCTTCTACTCATACCCTCACCCTGATTTCTTTAAGCCTGCTCCAACGCCATGCTTAAATCATTAATGATATCGTTTACATCTTCAATTCCTACGGAAAGCCTCATCAAATCCGGCGCAACGCCTGCCTCGCGAAGCTGTTCCTCCGTCATCTGTCTGTGCGTATGGCTTGCCGGATGAAGAATACAGGTTCTTGCGTCCGCAACATGCGTCACAATCGCTATGAACTTCAAACTGTCCATAAATTGAATCGCATCCTCCCGGCTGCCTTTAATGCCAAAACTTAATACGCCGCAGGTTCCCTTTGGCATATACTTCTGCTGTAACTCATGATATTTATCATCCGGAAGCGCCGCATAATTTACCCATGCAACCTTCTTGTGATGCTTCAAAAATTCCGCAACTTTAAGCGCATTTTCGCAATGTCTCGGCACTCTCAGATGAAGCGTTTCAAGACCAAGGTTCAGTAAAAACGCATTCTGCGGCGACATCGTACATCCCAAATCCCTCATCAGCTGGACGGTTGCTTTCGTAATATACGCTCCTTTTCCGAATTTCTTTGTGTAAACTATCCCGTGGTAGGATTCATCCGGCGTTGTCAGTCCCGCAAACTTTTCTCCATAAGCGTCCCAGTCAAAATTACCGCTGTCAACAATACATCCTCCGATCGTAACGGCATGTCCGTCCATATACTTTGTTGTGGAATGTGTTACGATATCCGCACCCCACTCAATCGGACGGCAGTTAATCGGTGTTGCAAACGTGTTGTCCACTATCAGCGGCACTCCGTTTTTGTGCGCAAGCGCGGCAAACTTCTCAATATCCAACACTTCCACCGTCGGATTGGAGACCGTCTCGGCAAACAAAACTCTCGTATGCTCATTAAATGCTTTTTGCAGTTCTTCCTCCGGTGCGTCCTGACTGACAAACGTACAGTCGATGCCGAATTTCTTTAATGTAACACTGAACAGATTATAAGTTCCTCCATAAAGACTGGACGAACATACAATATGGTCTCCTGCCTGACAGATATTCGTTACGGCAAAAAAATTGGCTGCCTGTCCCGAAGATGTGAGAAGCGCCGCAACGCCGCCTTCCAATTCCGCTATTTTGGATGCCACGGCATTCGTCGTGGGATTTTCAAGCCTGGTATAAAAGAACCCTGATTCCTCCAAATCAAACAACCTGCCCATCTGGTCGCTGCTGTCATATTTAAATGTCGTACTCTGATAAATCGGCAGAACCCTTGCTTCGCCATTCTTTGGCTTCCACCCTGCCTGCACGCATATTGTATCATTGCTGTATCGATGTTCCATCTCTTGCCTCCCGATATGTAAATTTTTTCACATTTATCCTTATTATATACAGTTATCCAAAATATAACAAGCAAAATAAAATTTACGAAACCTTAAAAATTAAGCCTGCATACAAATTAATTTTGTACACAGGCTTAACTTTCGCCGTTTACCATCCTTCCAGCTCTAAAACGTCTCTTAACTGCGGATTTACTGTAACGATAATCTCCTTTATAGGTTCTTCAACAATATATGTTCCAATTTTACCTTGTTTCAAATCTGCCAGAATCATATCTTTATTTTTCATTACCAAGTCAAAATCACTTCCTATATATCTCCGGTCAAAATACAACCACTGATATTTATCGCCGCCGTCAATGATTTTCGCCGTCATTTTAATCATATCAAAATCATACTGCGCACTGCATCGTACCGTATTTTCCGGAACCGTTTTATCGTACCGGAGTTCTACTATTCCATTATAATTCATGATGCGAAGTTTTTCGTCTTCCTCCAAGTTAATTTTAAATTCATAGTCTGCTCTTGTAATTTCTCCGCCAAGCGTATAGATTCCTGTGTACTCAAGCGACGTATATTCTACGATTGCCGTACCGACACCGATTCCCGTAAGCAGCACACCGGCACAAAACACTCCCAGCAGTATCAATCTTAATCTGTTACGCATTGACTGCCACCTCCTCTTTTTCGTCATCCTTTTTTTTCAGTCTGATAAAAAGGAGAACCAGCATCGTAAACGCGCCGCACATTATCAAGCCTCCAAAGCACGCCAGCGTAATACCGATAAGCGGATAGCCTGCCAGCAGCAGCACGAACAACACACCAAATCCAAACAAACACATCAAAGCCATAACCCCCGCTATTGCAGCAATAAAAAGTATCATCAGATTAAACGCCCATCTGGCACACCAGAAACATGCCCTGACACAAAACTGCCATGCATTTATAATGAAATTCCTTATTCCCTTCACGAAACCGTACCTTTCCATAAAATTTCCATCCCCTTGTTTCTTCTCTTTTTTCCTAAACCATGGAACATTTTTACACAACGGGTAAATTGCGTCGACGGGGGTTTTTACAAGCCACTTCATCCCCTTCCAAACTCTATGCCCGCACTCCCGCACGACAGCCGCCGCATTCTTCCACCACTGCTTCCCCTTTTTGAGTATCATATGTATTTTTTGATGTTCTCCCGCAGTCTTCTCCTGAAGTTTAATATGGTATGCGGAAAGAATCTCCGCCGCCAGCACCTCGAGATTCCCGAAATCCTCTATCGCTTCTTCTTCGCTCATCCCCTTCTGCATCTTCATCTCGATATGCTGCGAATACTCATTCAGAATATCCTGCTGTTCCTGCTCTTCCAGAATGTTCAGATAGTTACCCAATTCTTTCAAAAATTCCCTTTTATCCATTCTTATGCTCCTTTAAAAAATTGCAAACATTTTCCTGAAATATTTCCCATTCTCTTTCCAAATCATCCCGGTATAAAATTCCTGCTGCCGTCAGATGATAATACTTTCTGGGTGGACCCTCTGTCGACTCCCGAAGATATGTCTCAAAATATTTCTCATTTGTCAACCGTTTTAAAAGCGGGTAAATCGTGCCTTCATTCACGTCTACCACCTTCGATACTTCCTCCACCAGTTCATAGCCGTACATATCTCTTTTTCTGACGGACTCCAGAACAATCAGCTCCAAAACACCCTTCTTAAACTGTGCGTTCATCTGTTTCCTCCCTTCTCAAGCATATATTAACACCACTACTATGTTATGTCAAGTACTATTGTTTTAACAATATTAACTTTTTTATAGAACTGTACATTTTATAAGAGCCAACCATTAAAATATGGGAAATTGCAATGCAATTTCCCATAAAATAAAAAAGAATCCGCAAAACGGATTCTCAAAAAGAAAAAGCGCGAGACGGGGATCGAACCCGCGACCTTCTCCTTGGCAAGGAGACGCTCCACCACTGAGCCACTCGCGCAGATGTTAAGTATTGAACAGTTTTACTGTTTCCTACTTAACAAGTACTTTGATATAATACTATATACAATTTTATTTGTCAACTAATTTTTTAAAAAACTTTAAATTTTTTTAAAAGTATGCTTTTACGCAAACATAAGCAATACGCCCTGCGCATCCTGCTTGTTGTTTCTGAGCATCTCTACCGATACGTTCTCCAACATTCTCGTTCTTGCCAATTTTAAAGTGCTGTCCGCAAAATCGGTATCACGCAGCTTCGATTCTGCCGCCTGTGTAATCTCACTCGTATTCTGGTCTATATTCAGCGCATTGGCAAGCCGGTTCTGTTCCGCCCCCAGCATGCTTCTCTGTTTAGAGACCTTATCAATTGCATTCTGGACTTTTTCTATCGCCTTGCCTGCATTTCTATAATCCATTAGATTTAAGTCGCCAACACCCAAAAGCGTTGCGTTCATTCTGTCAATATAAACATCAAAATGATCCGGTCTGATACATCCAGACTGTATTGTGACAAGATTTCTAAAATCATTTGCATCGCTGGCTTTAACAATCTGTGAAGCGTCAATTGCACCTGATCCTGGTATTCCGCTGACAGGGAACGCATTCTTGGCAGCCTCTTCCGTTCCGCGCGGCGTTGTTCCCACAATCCAGAATTCATTGGCGGAACTCTTAACCAATACGTTCGAATGACTTACATAAACACCGCCGTCAATACCGGTGCCCGAAGTAGACGAACCTGTCGGTATATTCTGCTGTATATAATTCCACATCTTATCCACAATCTGGCTTCCGCTTGTCATTCCATGAATATCAATCTTATATTTATGCTGTACTCTTCCGTTTAAATCAGTTGCTTCGTCCGAATTACCGTTGCCGTTTATAAATGTAAACTTAAAAGCCTCGCTGCAATTCTGTGAACAATTAAACGAAAATGACTTGTCATATAATTTAGCAATATTACTTGAATTAATGTTGCTAAAATCAAGCTTTGCCGCAGAATACCAGCTTCCTGACTGTGACTGATATGCCTCTTTCATATAACCCGCTCCTGCCGACGCACACTTTACCAAATCTGCTATGTTCGTTACATCGGCATCACCCGGACGCAGCTTATCGAATATGTACAATCCGTTAAAGTGCGTTGTCTTTCCGATTCTGTTAATCTCTGTTGCCAGTTCGTCAACTTCTTTCTGCAAAGCCCCCTTGTCATCATCCGTATTGGTATCGTTCGCTGATTGAACAGAAAGTTCGTTCATTCTCTGAAGCATCTTATGAACTTCCTGCAGCGCCCCGTCCGCAACCTGAATCAAAGAAACGCCTTCCTGAACATTCTGTGCCGCCCTGTTAAGACCACGAATCTGCCATCTCATTTTAGATGAGATGGTTAAGCCTGCAGCATCATCTGCCGCACGATTGATCTTATATCCGGAGGAAAGTCTCTCCATATCCTTTCCTTTCTCCGTACTGACAATGTTTCTCTGGTTGAGAATGTACATCGCCGCCATATTATGTGTTATAATCATACACACCGACCTCCCTGTCTTGTATATGAGCACATCATAACATGTAGTTATCGGCTTTGTCATCAAAAAGTTTATACACTTATTTAAAAAATTTTAAAAAAATTTACAATTATGATTGACTGCAAAAAATTTCCACGGCCTTTGCAGTAAATTGCGCCGTTCCTTCGCCGCCGGCTTTATCAATATTTTCCGTAAACTCACCTCCTGCAGCATACATCTGACCAAGACTTCGCAATATATCCTTAGAACATTTATAAAAATTTTCCGTAATATAATTTTGAAGTTTCCGAACCTGGTCCTGAACATTCACCGCACCCGGGTCGCCGTCTTTCATCTTTCCAAACTCCACAAAAATATCCATAAAATTTTTCATCAATTCATGTTCCTCCTCTCGATTCCTTCCTTGGGCTTTCTGCTCAAATTCCTTGTATTCTTCTGTCTGCCCCCACTGTTCTTTTGCCATTCTTGCATACTCGTCAATTTTTTTCGTATCAAAAACCGTAAAATCCATTCTCTTTACTCCTTTTAATTGTATTTCACGGGCGAAATCAATCAAACTCTCCAGATGTTCTTTTTTCATTGTCAACAGCGTAATCTGCTGTTCCAAAGCCATTGTTTTATTAAAACCCGGTCTGGATATAATTTCTTTGATTTCCTTAAGAGGAAATTCCAATTCACGAAACAATAAAATCTGCTGCAACAGTTCCAAAGCCGTATCGTCATACAGCCTATATCCCGATTCCGTGTATTCCGTTGGTTTCAGCAATCCGATTTTGTCATAATATTGCAGGGTACGTATACTTACTCCTGCCAGTTTACTGACCTCGTTTACAGTCCTCATTGCCACTTCCACCTCCCGTGTAATTATACAATAAACTATTACGCTGCGTAAGAGTCAACAATTTTTTTAATGTTAATAAACCGTGCAGAAATGCAAACCAAAACTGGTGGATTTCTTGAACACATAACCGTATACTGTTTTTAGCAAAGCAAAAGAGGTGATTTTAATGAAGTTAGGGAACAGTTTATTTCACGCAAGAAAAAAGCGGTCTTTCACAGGAAGAACTAGCTGAAAAGCTGGGTGTAAGCAGGCAGACTATTTCAAAATGGGAAACAGATGAAACCCTGCCGGATATCCACCAGTCAAAAAGGATGGGGAAAAATATCCGGTTTTACTCACATACCCTAAACAGGTCAATACTCCAAATTATGCCGCCAGATTAAGTATCATGATTGACGAATTAAAAACAGAATATGGGTATAATGAATTAGATGCCTTTCTCGTATTAAAAGACATTCTTTCGAAAGTGTGGAACAGCCGGAAGCGTTAGCTATTCCGGCTGTCGAATCAAAGAATACATATGCATATCCAGCACTTTTCCGTCCTTTACCGCGTTATTCCTTAACACCCCTTCAAATTGAAAACCTGCTTTTTCCAATACACGGCACGATGCTTTATTATATGCGAACGGTTCCGCAAAAATTCTGATGATATCCGTTTTATCCAATACATAACTGCAAATCTGCATAACAGCGCTTGTTCCGATACCGTTCCCCCAGTAAGGTTCACCTATATAATATCCCATCTCCGCCGTTCTGAAATGAATATTATCACACCTGAAAATTCCGATGCTTCCGACAACTCTGTCGTCTGCCGTTATCGCGAACGCAAATGTTTTTGTCTTATCAGCGGCAAGCATTGCCGTAATGAATTCTTCCGCGTCTTTTTTTGTATATGGATATGGGATACCGTCGCGCAGGTTATTTAATATATTTCTATTATTCAGTATTTTGGACAGGTCGTCTGCATCCTCTATTCTCCATTCTCTTATGATACATTCCATAAAGTTTCACTCTGCCTTTCTTTTAACAATTCCTCTCAATATACCAATTTCACATAACAGCTACATCGGTTTCAGATTATTATTGAGCCTGTCCACCATCCAGGCGATTCTCTTTTCCCGTCCGGCATCTGTCTTTGCATCAAAATACGCCCGGGTATAGGTTTTCTTTACGGATAAGGACATTGCCTGAAAGCTTCCTCTATTTTCTTTCTGCCAAAATCAGTCATCAGTCCCCGTTCTTCAAGACTTATAACAAATGCCTTATTTTTCTCCGACCACTTGCTTTTATCCCTGCGCATCGAAAAATATTTCTTATATGTTTTGTCATCAATACTCTGCATCTGTCCGTCAATCCATCCAAAATAAAGAGCTTCCTCAAGCGCCTCTCCTGCTTTTATTGTTTTGGGTCCGCCGGCTTTGCCAAATAAAAGCCAAATTCCATCATTTGACATGCAATGTTCATAAAGCCATTCCCTAAATTCTTCTCTGCTGGCAAATTCCATGATATCACTCATTATATGCTCCTCCTTTCGTTTGACTTAACCGTTAAAAATGTACAGCTTCTGTTTTTACTTTGTTCCTCTTGCCGACAAACCGAAATTTATCCGATATAAGCATTATCTGATGTATTTTTGAAGTTCTGCTTTTCAAGCCAAAGGCATTCTTCCTCATTTTCGGGAATATCAATTCTTTCAATTTTGAAAATAACAGGTCTTGTTCCATCATTACAGCAAGCAATCATTATTCTTTCATCATTTGTCCACTTGTGCATAATTGAACCACCTTGCAATGCAGTATAAACATATCTGCTGATTGCGTCCCACGCTTCTCCGCAAAATTTCCCATTCATCAAATGGTAAAAATCATCTTGTTCACTTGTTCGTTTTAGTGTAAAAGTATCTCCAACTTTGAAACAAGGGCAGGCTCCCGATTTCGGATTGGCAAGATATTTTTCCTGAAGTTCAGGAAACACCTTTGTTTCCAAAACAGTAATTTTACATTCATGTTGCATATATCCTTACCTCCACGATTTATAATTTTTTTCTATCACAACTTTCTATAACGCAAAACCATTTACACAGTGATATTAAATAAGAAAATAATTTAATCTCATACCGGTTTCACGTTAAATCCTCCGCTCATCAACCGCTGTCTCATATGCCCTCTTCGTCCTATCATCAAACAGTACCCACATAACCAGGTCAAACTGTCCCGGTTTTTCCTCCAGAAACTGCTCCACCGTATCAACTGCAATCTTAGCAGCCCGTTCTACCGGAAAGGAATAAATCCCCGTAGATATGGATGGAAATGCAATTTTCCTAATATTGTTATCAACTGCCACCTTCAGAGAATTTCTATAACAGGATGCCAGCAACTCGTCTTCATTATGAGTACCTCCGTTCCAGACGGGTCCTACTGTATGGATAACATATTGGCAGGGAAGCTTATATGCCTTTGTAATCTTAGCTTGTCCTGTCTTACAGCCACCCAGCAAACGACATTCAGACAACAGTTCCGTTCCGGCTGCCCTATGAATTGCACCATCCACGCCGCCACCGCCAAGCAGGCTGCTGTTGGCAGCATTTACTATAGCATCAACATAATCAATTTTTGTAATATCACCCTTTTCCAGTCTAATCATAAACATTTTCTCCAATCATTGTTTCTTCCGATGTGCCGTAATAACCGTATAACTATACGCATTTACCGTTATAATACAATCATCCGTATCCAATGCCGGATTCCTTTTAATCCGTTCAACGCCCAGCTTTGTTGTATGCAGCCTGTTCAGATTCTTCAGCAGTTCATTTTCCATATTCATTCCATCCTCCACCATTTCATTATATAAAACCAATTCATAAACCTCAACAAATACCTGCAAAATAAGTCTAAAATTTCACTTTTTTATTGATTTACGCTTACTTATATGATATAATTTGTACGCGCAAAGGGGCGTGACAAAAGAGGATTTTAGTTCTCCCTTTGCGTCATTTTGTTTAAGGAGGAATCTTTTATGAAAAAAAGTAGAACATTAGCAGCCCTTGCTATCGCTTCTACAATGCTTATCGGTCTTGTAGGATGCAGCAACGGTGGTCAGACAAATACTGACGCAACCGTAGCGCCGGGCGGTTCAGGTTCGGCCGGTTCAGGCAGTTCTGAACTTAATGTCATGCTTGAGACTCCGGTTCAATCACTGGACCCTCAGCAGGCAACAGACGGTACTTCTTTCGAAGTAATCGCAAACTTTATGGATGGTCTTATGCAGATGGATGCAGACGGCCAGGCAGTAAATGCTCTTGCAGAAACTTATGAACTTTCTGACGACGGTCTTACTTACACATTCCACATCCGTAAGGATGCGAATTGGAGTAACGGTGAGCCGGTAACCGCGGCAGACTTTGTATTTGCATGGCAGAGAGCGGTTGACCCGCAGGTTGCTTCAGAATATTCTTATATGTTAAGCGACATCGGTCAGATTAAAAACGCGGCGGAAATTATTGCAGGCACCAAGGACAAGAGTGAACTTGGGGTAACTGCCGTTGACGAAAAGACGCTTAAGGTAGAATTAAACGTACCTGTCAGCTACTTCCTGTCATTAATGTATTTCCCGACATATTATCCTATTAATCAGGCATTTTTCGAATCATGCGGAGATACATTTGCAACCAGTCCACAGACAGTACTTTCCAACGGTGCATTCATTCTTGATTCTTACGAGCCGGCAGCAACCGCTTTCCACTTCGTTAAGAATGAGAACTACTATGATGCGGCAAAAGTACAGCTTTCCGGATTAAACTATCAGGTTATTCAGGATTCACAGCAGGCTCTTATGAGTTACCAGACAGGCGCGCTTGATATTACGCTTGTAAACGGCGAGCAGGTAGACCAGGTAAAAGACGACCCTGAATTTGTTACAATCGGCGCCGGATATCTCTGGTATGTTGCGCCAAATGTTGACGCCGTTCCTGCGCTTGCGAACTTAAATATCCGTTACGCGCTCACAATGGCAATCAACCGTGAAGCAATTGCGACCGACGTATTAAAGGATGGCTCCGCGCCTACCTATACGGCAGTTCCTATGGATTTCGCGGCAGGTCCTGACGGTTCCGATTTCGCGGAAAACCAGACAAGATATGCCGACGTATGTTCTTATGATACCGCTAAAGCTGTTGAATACTGGCAGGCGGGATTAAAAGAACTTGGCATTACAGAATTAACACTTGACATGAAAGTTGATGCCGATGATGCTCCTCAGAAAGTTGCGCAGGTATTAAAGGAACAGTGGGAGACTACGCTTCCGGGACTTACCGTTACGCTTACCGTAGAACCTAAGAAACAGAGAGTTCAGGATCTTCAGGACGGTAATTTTGAATTAGGTCTTACCCGTTGGGGACCGGACTATGCTGACCCAATGACATACCTTGGTATGTGGATTACAGGAAACAATAATAACTACGGTCTCTGGAGCAATGCAGAGTATGACGCTCTCATTGCCGACTGTACAACAGGTTCCGTATGTACGGATGCCGTTGCCCGCTGGGCAAGATTATACGAAGCCGAGAAGATTGCAATGGACGAGGCAGTTATCTTCCCTCTCTATACACAGTGTAACGCTGAAATGATGTCTTCTAAGGTAAAAGGAATTGAGTTCCACCCTGTAGCAATTAACCGTGTATACAAAAACGCTGTAAAATCAGAATAATATTATGAATATTCCAGCCGCACTAAAGGCTTCTTTAGTGCGGTTTTTGGAATAAAGCAAGGAGGCAAAGGTGAAAAAGTATATTTTCAAAAGGGTAGTTACCTCTATCTTTACACTTTTGGCGATTTTGCTGGTTTTATTTATCTTAATGCAACTCATGCCGGGTTCGCCATTTAATGACGAAAAGTTAAATGCAGACCAACGTGAAGCGCTATACGCAAAGTATGGATTAGACCAGCCGATTCCCATACAATTTTTTAAATATGTTGGCAACATGGTAAAAGGCGACTTGGGCGTGAGCTACAACATTTCAAAAAATACGCCGATTTCACAGCTTATTCAGACCAGACTTCCGATTTCCATCCAGATAGGCGGCTGCGCGGTCGCACTCGGCGCTGTTATCGGTCTGCTTTTAGGACTGTTGGCCGCCCTAAAACACGATACCGTCTGGGACACGCTCGCGACCATTATATCGGTCATCGGTGTTTCGGTCCCGTCTTATGTTTTTGCACTTGCGCTAAGCTATACGCTGGGCTTTAAATTGCAGTGGTTTCCAATGTTATTCTCTGCCAAAGACATCTTTGGTTCGAGCGTCCTGCCGAGTATTTCACTCTCCATGTTTACAATGGCTTCAATTGCGCGTTTCACCCGTAGTGAAATGTTGGAGGTTTTAGGCAGCGACTATATGCTTCTCGCAGAGAGCAAAGGTATTTCCGGCAGCGCGTTAATTTTCAGACATGCTCTCAGGAATGCGTTGATTCCGATTATTACCGTTTTGGCGCCTCTGATTGTCGATTTGATGACCGGTTCCTTAGTTGTGGAGAAAATCTTCGCCATTCCGGGTGTCGGCAGTCTTTTGGTAAATGCCATCCAGTCAAATGACTACAATGTTGTTATTTCCTTAAGTTTTATTTACTCAGCGATGTACATTCTGATTATGCTCGTTGTGGATATCCTTTATGGAATTATTGACCCTAGAATCCGTTTAGCAAAGAAGGGAGATTGATAAGTATGAGTAATGCACCTGTTTCAAATACTGCCGTTACCACATATGTGCCTGTCAATTCCGACTTCGTGTTAAAGGATAACGCAGCTATTATTTCAATTGACGAAAACTTCGCGTCCCAAAGTTTCTGGAAAGACGTTTTTATCCGTTACTTCCGTAAGACAAGCGCCGTAATCGGTCTGGTTCTCATTGTACTGATTACACTCATGGCAGCTATCGGACCCGGCATGAACAAGTATACTTACTCGGAACAGAATCTTTCCCAGAAGAACTTTGCACCGCGTGTAAAAGGTTTAGAAAAACTCGGTATTATGGACGGTAGTGAAAAAATGCGTACAACTACCGGCACTAAGACCGTTAACTATTATACAGAAAAAGAACTGACTGATGTTTATTACTGGTTCGGAAGTGATAACTTCGGACGTGATATCTGGACCCGTACCTGGTCCGGCGCCCGTGTTTCCCTGATTATCGCCATCGCCGCCGCCATTATTGACATGGTAATCGGTATGAGTTACGGTCTGATTTCAGGATACTTCGGGGGCAGAGTGGATATGTGTATGCAGCGGTTCCTTGAAGTTGCCAACGGCATCCCAAGACTTGTAATTGTTACACTGCTGCTGCTCGTTTTAAAACCGGGCATGATAACAATTATCTTTGCGTTGATGCTGACAGAATGGGTAGGTATGAGCAGGATTGCCCGTGCGGAAATGTTAAAATTAAAAGAACAGGAATTTGTCCTCGCTTCAAGAACTCTGGGCGCGGGAAGCTTCTTTATCATATTTAAAGAAATATTACCGAACATTATCGGACCGATTATTACACAGGTTATGTTCTCCATTCCTACCGCTATCTTTACTGAAGCATTTTTAAGTTTTGTAGGACTTGGTATTCCTGTACCGCAATGTTCGCTTGGTTCACTGATTTCGGATGGATTTAACAGTTTTACGACACACCCTTATCAGATTGTGCCTCCGATTATTGTCATGGCGCTTCTGATGTTAAGCTTTAACTTAGTCGGCGATGGTCTCCGTGAGGCGCTGGACCCTAAGATGAAAGAAATGTAAGCGAAAGGAGAAAATCATATGTCAGAAAGCAGAAAACACATTCTTCAGATACGCGATTTGGATATCACCTTTCGTACTACAGCCGGTCCCGTTCATGCAATCCGCGGAGTCAATATCGACTTGTTTAAGGGCGAGACCGTTGCCATCGTAGGTGAATCAGGTTCCGGTAAATCTGTTACCATGAAAGCGGCTATGGGCATTCTTGCCTCTAATGCTACCGTAACAAACGGCTCTATCCAGTTTTCTTACAATCATGCAGACGGTTCTCCGGAAACGGTAGACCTTCTAAAAAAAGATAAGAAATGGATTCGCCGTCACATTAACGGCAAGCGGATTGCCATGGTATTTCAGGACCCGATGACGAGTCTCGACCCGACCATGACCATCGGCAAACAGATTATGGAAGGTATGATATGGCATTTTAAAACCCCAAAGAAAGAAGCATGGGCAAAATCTGTTGAACTTTTAAAAGAAGTCGGCATTGAAGACGCCGAAAAGCGTATGAAAAACTATCCGCATCAGCTCTCAGGCGGTATGCGCCAGCGTGTGGTCATTGCCATCGCGCTTGCCTGCAATCCTGACCTGCTGATTTGCGACGAGCCTACGACGGCTCTTGATGTTACCATTCAGGCAAAAATTATTGAATTGATTCGCACTATACAAAAAGAACGCGGTATTTCTGTTATTTATATCACACACGATTTAGGCGTTGTTGCTAAAGTCGCGGACTATGTAAACGTTATGTATGCCGGTAAAATCGTAGAAAAAGGAACCATTGATGATATTTTCTATGACCCTAGACACCCATATACATGGGGTCTTCTTTCCGCGATGCCGGATTTGAATACCGATGACGAACGTCTTTATACCATTCCCGGCTCTCCGCCAAATCTGCTTCATGAAAGAGTCGGCGATGCGTTTGCTCCGCGGAACAGATATGCTTTGGTTGTTGACGACAAGGCAGACCCGCCAATGTTTGAAGTTTCAAAATCACACTACGCGGCAACCTGGCTCCTTGACCCGCGGGCACCTAAAGTTGAAATGCCGGATGAATTAAAATCCCGCATTGAACGTATGAGGAAGGAGGCACAGCAGTATGACTGATACGAATAAAACAGAAAAACCCCTTCTGAAAGTCGAGGGTCTGAAGCAGTATTTCAGAGTCAGTTCAAGCTACACGGTACACGCCGTGGAAAATGTTTCCTTCGAGATTTACGCAGGTGAAACATACGGTCTGGTCGGTGAATCCGGCTCCGGCAAGTCCACCATCGGGCGCAGTATTATTCGTCTGTATAATCCAACGGCAGGTAAGATTACGTTTGACGATATCGATATCAGCGGGAAACTGAATAAAGAGACCAACCATACGCTCCGCACTGAGATGCAGATGATTTTTCAGGACCCGATGGCGTCCTTAAATCCCCGTAAAAAAATCGGCGACATTATCGGCGAGGGACTTGATATCCATCACAAATGCGGTACTACTGCCCAGCGTGACGAGATGATTAAAAAGATTTTGCAGAAGGTAGGTCTTGCCCCGGAACACGCGACGCGTTATCCGCATCAGTTTTCCGGCGGTCAGAGGCAGCGCGTGGGTATCGCAAGAGCGCTGATTATGAATCCGAAACTGATTATCGCGGATGAATGTATTTCCGCTCTCGACGTATCCATTCAGGCGCAGGTAGTCAATCTGATGAAAGACATACAGCAGGAAACAGGCACGGCGTACTTGTTTATTGCGCATGACCTTTCCATGGTCAAATATATTTCCGACCGTATCGGAGTTCTCCATCTGGGGCATTTACTGGAGACGGGAACAACAGAAGAAATTTTTAACAATCCGGTCCACCCTTATACTAAGAGTCTTCTCTCCGCCATACCGGAACCGAATCCGAAGGTTGAGAAAAACCGCACGGCGCTCAGCTATGATTACAAAACTTCCGGACTTGACTATAATCGGGGAACAGAACATCTTATAGACGGCACACACTTTGTAAAGTGTACCGATGAAGAATTTAAAAAGTGGACGACACAATAAAAAAATAACAGAGCCGATTGGAGAATAAATGGAATTACTAACAAAATTATTGAAAGCCCAGATAGCAATTGCCAACAAATTCTCCGACGGACTTTCTGTTGAAAAATCCCGCAGTCTGCAGGAAAAACTCGGAGGGTTAATGGCATATAAATACAGACGGGACATAAAGTTCAGTAAAATTCCATCTTCTGATTTTACTGCTGAGTATATTATTCCCGAAGAAACAATGCTAGACGGAATAATTCTTTATCTTCACGGCGGCGGTTATGTTTCAGGACAAATGAGCTATGCGAAGGGATTTGCGTCAATACTCTCAGCCAATAACCGCATCCCTGTCTGCTGCGTCGAATATAGGCTTGCGCCTGAAAACAAATTTCCTGCCGCTCTGGAAGACGCTTATCATGTCTATCAATATTTACTCAAAAATAACTATTCACCGAAAAATATTATTTTATGCGGAGAGTCTGCCGGAGGGGGACTAGCATATTCTCTTTGCCTGAAATTGAAAGAAAACTCCCTTCCCATGCCCGGAGGAATTATCGCGATTTCACCGTGGAGCGATTTAACCCTATCCGGTTCTTCATATGAAAAAAATAAAGAAAACGACCCCTCTATGACCAAAGAACGATTGCGGTTTTACGCCGAATGTTATACGGATGCGGTCGATAATCCATATGTTTCACCCTTGTTCGGAGACCTTACAGATTTTCCTCCATCTCTGATTTTTGTCGGCGGAGACGAAATCATGTTAAGCGATTCTTCCGAATTACACAATAAATTGCTTTTAAGCGGATGTCAATCCACACTATATATTGCGCCAGACATGTGGCATGTTTACGTTCTTTTTAATCTAAAAGAATTTAGCGATGATTACAAACGTATAAATGTTTTTTTGAAGGAGGTTCTTTATGGGGGCTGAGAAACGTTTTTCTCTACACCTTGATAATTCGGCAAAAATATATCCCGCGATAAGAACAAAAAAATGGAGCAGCATGTTCCGTCTTTCCGTTACTCTTACGGAACCGGTTGATTTGGATATATTACAGTCAGCGCTGGATGTTACCGTAAAACGTTTCCCTTCTATTGCCATGGGATTGAAAAAAGGCTTTTTCTGGTATCGTCTTGAAGAAATTGACAAAGCGCCGCAGGTAATTCCCGAATGTTGGTACCCGTGTTCTAGCATGACAAAAGAGGAAGTCAGAAACTGTGCTTTTAGGGTTATGTATCACGAATCCCGGATATCCGTTGAATTTTTTCATTCTTTAACAGACGGCAACGGCGGACTAATATTTTTAAAAACACTTACGGCGGAATATCTGTCCCAGAAATATGGTGTGAATATTCCATTTGAAATGGGAGTATACGACCGTGCAGAAACGCCAAAAGAAAGCGAATTTGAAGACAGTTTCTTGAAAAATAACGGTTCCGTATCAAAATCCAGGCGGGAAAAAGACTCCTATAATATTCGCGGAACCAAAACCGACGGATTTCTTTACTTGACAACCGGGATTATTCAGATAAATGATATCATCAAAGTATCAAAGCAGCACAATGTTACCCTGACCACCTTTCTTGTATCTGTAATGATTTATTCCGCAATGAAACTGCAAGACGTTGAAACATCTTGCAGGAGTAAGCAAAAACCTGTCAAGATTATGATTCCGGTAAATTTAAGAAACTATTTTAACAGTAATTCTATGCGGAATTTTGTACTATACATTACTCCAGGTATAGAAGCGAATACAGGGGAATTTACTTTTGATGAAATTGTACAGTTGATACACCATCAAATGAAACTGCAGCTTACCGAAAAACAAATGCGTATGAGAATCACTACAAATGTAAAAGCGGAAAAAAATAATTTTTTGAAAATACTGCCGCTTTTTATTAAAAATATTGCAATGAAAATTATTTACACCTCTGTCGGGGAAAAGAAATCATGCCTTACTATGTCAAATCTGGGCATAGTAAAAATACCGGAGGAAATGGAATGTTTTGTGGACAGATTTGATTTTACTTTGGGGGCTCAACTAAAAGGCGTTAATAACTGCGGTATCCTCTCATATAAGGATAAGATATATATTAATATGATTAGAAGTATTGAGGAACCTAAGCTTGAAGATATGTTTTTCTCAAATTTATCCGGCATGGGTATAGACGTCCTGATAGAAAGAACCCAAAAAGAACAGCAATAAATTTGTATATGAAAAAGAGACCGTTTTATCGGATAAATCTGATAAAACGGTCTCTTTTCGGTAATAATTACCGCTGCATTTCATTACGCGACGCAGACATTTATCGCACGTAACTTTCTTGTATCCCTAGGGTCCTGCTCCGTATCAAAAGTAACCTTGTCACCCTCATTCAGAGATTTAAACCCTGTTGATATAATGGAAGAAAAATGTACAAACACATCTCCGCCTCCGTTATCGTTGCTGATAAACCCAAACCCTTTTTCCGGATTAAACCACTTTACTGTACCGTTATTCATAATCAGTACCTCCAAATTTTATTTTGTAAAAGGAAAATTATACAAAAAAACACATACCTGTGTAAATCATCAAAATAAAACAAATGACTTACAAAAGTATGTGAGACAATGCAATAAATTCAAATTACTAATAAAGTATAACACACAAAAAATGACTTGTCAATTAATAAATATATTTGTATGTTCGCAAATTTAAAAATACTGATATTTTTTTCTCTTCCCGATTAAAAACAAAATGGTAACGGCAACTGCCATTACTTCTGCGGCCACGACTGACCACCAGATTCCATCCAGCGCCCAGAATACCGGAAATATAATTACGGCAGTTACCTGAAACACCAACGTACGCAAAAACGATATCAGCGCGGATGTCAGCCCGTCGTTGAGCGCCGTAAAAAAAGAAGAGCCAAATATCGCAAACCCGCTGCACAAAAAAGAAAAGGAAAATATAGCAAACGCATGCACCGTCATATCCAAAAGCATTTTATCATATCCGACAAACAGCACTGCAAGCGGTCTGCTTAGCAGCTCTCCTGCCCCAAGCATGCATACGGAGAACAGTCCAATCAAAACGCTGCTTTTCTTCAAAAGACCTTTCAGCTCGCCAATATTATGTGCTCCGTAGTGATACCCGATAACCGGCGCCGTGCCCACAGAATATCCCAGAAATACTGCCTGAAATATCATACTCACATACATTAAAACGCCATAAGCGGCGATACCGTTCTCTCCCGCATAGTTCATTAACTGGACATTATACATCATACTGACAATCGACATCGAAATATTGCTCATTAATTCCGACGAACCGTTCGTACACGTTTTACCTAACGCTTTACCGTCAAACCGGAACCGGACCAGCCGCAGCAGACTCGTGTTCTTCCCCGCAAAATAAATAACCGGAACCAATCCCCCTACAACCTGACTGAGCGCAGTTGCAGCAGCCGCTCCGGCAGCCCCCCAAGAAAATACCGCGACAAATAAGGCATCCAGAACCATATTGGTAACACCTGCCGCCAGAGTCACAAAAAGCCCCAGCCTTGGCTTTTGCGCCGTGGCAAACAGACATTGAAACTCAAACTGCAGTACATAAAACGGCAGTGCGATTAAAACAATTCTTCCATAAAGAATACACTGTGAAAGCAATTCCCCTTCCGCTCCCAAAAGACCGGAAACAGACGGCAGAAATACGATACCCAGTATCGCAAGAATAACGCCTACCAACGCAGATATAAAGATATTCATGGAAAAAATTTCATTTGCCTTTCTTCCTTTTCCCTGCCCCATTGTCAGTGAAATCAACGCGCTTCCGCCTGTGCCGAACATAAACCCGATGCTTCCCAGTATCATAAGGAACGGATATATAAAATTGACTGCCGCAAACGGCGTTTTCCCCGCATAATTCGACACAAAAAATCCATCCACCACACCATAAACAGAAGTAAAAATGAGCATGGCTATAGACGGCAGTGTAAATGATAATAATCGTTTGTAATTAAAATGGTCTGATAACTGTATCATAGTTCACCTCTAAATTTCTTTCACCTTGTCTTTTAATTCTATAAGAAACCGCTCGGTCAATTCAAGATATATCTTTAATTCTTCCTTTGACCATGATTTCAATATATTATTTTCTATTTCAATCAAATTCATTGTCGTACACCCTGCAAGCCGTATTCCCTCTTCAGTAAGACATACATCTTTATTTTTTGCCCCTGTCTGTTCCAGTACCACAATTCCCTGCGCTTCCAGTTTTCGAACCGCCGAATTAATCGTCTGCTTACTGATGCCGGAACGTTTGCAAATTTCCTGCAGCGGACATCTGTCCCCTTTATCATAATCGCAAATTACATAAAGAATCTGCATCGCGCTATCCGAAAGTCCCATTCTCAGCGCTGCCTCATGATATGTGGCATCCGTTTCACTGATAAGATAATTAAATCGTTTCATTTCTCTGGAAATATGGTTATTCATCAGACACCTCCACATTTAACGAAATATTGTAGTGTAATTATTCTACATAGTACGAAATCATACCAATAAAGTATAGTACTATTTCATACCAATGTCAAGTACATTTTTTAATTAAACATATATTTTCCCACTACAAAAGAGGATACCCGGCTTTCACCGTGCATCCTCTCCGTTTATCATTTCATCATTTCTTCTTTTTTAATTTCCCGTTTTAAAGGATATATAATACAAATGACTTTCTCCCGATTGTTTTGTAACCGTAACGGTTCCCGCCGAAACTTTCATTGTCACAACACCGCTTGAATCAACTGTTACCGCTGTTCCGTTAACATTTACCGTGTTACCTGCATTTTTTTGCGAGAACACCAATGTCAGCGTGCCGTCTGACGGCGCTGTAAATGACACTTTTCCCTTGCTATCCATCTTCAACGCTTTTTTCAATGTCATTCCGTTATATACAACATCGCCGCTCTTTGTTGTCAAATCACCGCCGGAAAATTGATAGAATTCGCTTGTTTTACCGCTCTGTGTAAAATCATGTGCTACACTGGTTACTTCTGCTTCCGTCGGTGGATTTGGGTCTGTCGGTTTCTCCGGTTCTGTCGGCTTCTCTGGCTCTGTCGGTTTCTCCGGCTCTGTCGGTTTCTCCGGTTCTGTCGGTTTCTCCGGTTCTGTCGGTTTCTCCGGTTCTACCGGGGTCGTTTCATCTGTCGTGCCGCCTACTGCCTTAAGCTGTGTCGTATAACCGGTAATCGCGTTCTTTAACGGCTGATTAACGTCATAAGACTCATCATCAACACTATTATTGAATGTCCATTTAAAATCTCCGCCGTTCATTCTTCCCGCATACTGCATTACATTCTGCTTCGCAGCCTCCGGTGTATCAGGCGTATAACTGTACATCAGACCTGCATTTGTATCAAAGTTATTGTATGTCGTACCTCCCTGCTTTGCCTTTACTGACGTCGGCACTTTTTCGGATGCAGACTTCACTTCATACGCATCAAATTCTGCATTATTACTCTGATAGGTCACATACGCCTTAGCGCCTTCAATATAGTTGTTAAAAGATTTGATGACGCCGCCGTTTTCACCGCTGAATGTACCGCCGCCAATCATATCTGAACCCTGCATTGAAGTTAACATCGGATACTTACAGTTTCTAAAATAATTGTTTTCGACAAATACGGATGCTCCCATCGTTACGCCGACGCCATATTTTGCGTTTCCGTCATAGTAATTGTTATAAATATGAACCGTACATGTTCTGATTCTCGGATGTCTGGAATCAGAATGGTCGTACCAGTTATGATGGTATGTAATATAATTCTCTGTTGATTCGCTCTTCATTCCCTGGAGATTTGACTTTCCAGTATCCCAGAAATGATTGTATGAATGCGTCACATAAGTAGACGTCTTGGTATCCAGCGCGCCGTCGCCCTTTACCTGGTCCTTATCGCTTCCGGCGTGGCCGTAAAAGAAATCGCAGTTA
>CAJTZH010000006.1 GCA_910584325.1 uncultured Lachnospiraceae bacterium
GGCAGTCAGCTTATTTATAATATCACTTCCATTTTAGGAAGTCAACATCTTTTTTTATTTTTTACAAATTTTTTTTGCAAAAGAAAAAGGTCTTAAAAGATAACCCCTTTAAGCTACCTTTCTATAGACCTTTCAATAACGCTGTTACTACTTGAATAATAAAGACATAATAATATTCTTATTATAAAGAAATGTTAAAAATGAACTATCATTTATCTGGGCATACATATTATAGGCAAATTCCGAACCGTTTGTCAGACTGATAATAATAAAGAATACCCATACAACTACCAGACCTTCCAATATCCCTATGATTAAACCGGCAATTTTATTGACTCCATGAATAATCGGCAAATGCGACATTAAATTAACCGCGGCAAATAATAACTTGATAATTATCATTGCTCCTATGAATGTTACCAGAAAAACTAACACATCAAACACCATTGCTGTCAGCCGTTCTGCTATCATTTGCGCAATGCCGCCTCTGTCCAAAATCATATTTTGCCCTGCAAGTACATAATTTTGAATATTTTCCGGAAGCTGCAACTGGTCCATTGCAGATTGAATATCTCCGATTGCACTCTGCCTTAGCGCGTCGTTTACATATGTATATGTCCCTTCATACACCGAATCATACAGTTTTGTCTGTTGAAGCCATGTACTGATATATGGTGAAATCAATGTTGCTACGTATAAAGTAAGAATCAACGACAGCACTGAAAGCATCATTTTAATGAATCCCTTGGCATGGCCAATAAAGCCAAAAATCGCTATGATTGCAATAACTACTAACGTTAACGTATTCATAAATACCTCCCAACCTGTTATGATTACTCTGTAATCTTTAATTAGTTTAACTTAATTTCCTGAATATATTTTGAGTTAAATACTAAGAATCTCTGATTACTGTCGAGTGGTATTATTTTCTCTATAATCATATCAAAGTTATTCCTGTATTTTACCTTTCCTTTTAAACTTACCAACGCAAAGGTTTTTTCATTATAAAGTATTACATCCTGTTTTTGAAATTCAAAATTTCTATAGTCTTCACTAAATAAAAGCTCCGCTGCCTTTTGTCCCTTCATATTATATATTTCCATACGGTACTTATCTACCGAATCTGCGTTATTAAATATAATGCCAACATATTCACTGTTATATGTTATTTTCTGAAGCTGGTTTTCAAACGTCACCTCCTGCACCAGTTCCGGATACTGCGAAATGTTATAAAAACTTACTCTATCCTCCCCAAAAGCAACAACCGTATTATTATTTACAAATTCAACTTTCCCCACAAGCGATGTCCCATAATGGTTAAATCCACCGACCAGACGGTCTACAGAATTTTGACCGACATCGGAAAAGTTATAAAAAGCAAGATTTGTCTGTAAACTTTCACCGTTGACAGAGACATATGACACTACCAACTTACTTCCATCATTAGAAAGCGCCATATCTAGCGGATAGCCGTCTCCTGCAAGTGATGTGATAATATAAGTAAGTTTAGTTCCCGAAGAATCATACATATTAATATAATTTGTATTTCCGTCCTCCAAAGAAACTGCCGTAACGCCCTGCTGCGCAACATCAACCTGTGTAACGGTCATTGCTGCGTCTATCTCCGTCTTAATTCCATTTTTATTATATAAATACAAATTTCGTCCGGAAATATTTCCGACTACAATGTATTCGTCACAGATACGCACTTGCGGATTATTAATTTCATACGCGTGATTCCAAATAACACTTCCGTCGTTTTTATAGTAAGCAATTCCGTCTGTACTGTATCGTATATATCCGTCCTGATACTTTAAATACGATGCATTATGACCGTCCTCTCTTGTCGTTGAATGCAATATATCGAAACTCGTATACGCAACATTCGAACTATAGACATTTATAATACAAATCAATATTACTACCACGATAATAATTGCCGCCGCAATTTTAATAGATGCAGCATGCCCCTTAAAATACGGTATCACATTGTTTGATTTTGTGTTTTCTCCCTTGTTCATCTACATCTATCCCTTATAAAATATGATAAAGTCCTTTCTCTATTTTATCATGAATGTTAAAATATTCAAGGAAGTTTTATTTTCTGACCTTCATAAATTTTATCCATGTCCTCTATATTATTCAATTTCATAATCTCCTTAACCATAGAAGAATCCCCGTAATACTTTTTACTGATATATAAAAGATTCTCTCCCTTTTCAATCGTATGCTCTTTATAAGTCTTTTCAGCCGCCGTTGTCTCAGGCACCACATTCGTATTTACCGTAAGATAACTTCCTGTGGTTTCCACTTCTGTCGTTGTTTCCTGCTCTAAAATAGTCGTGGGTTCTTCCGTTGGCGCTTCTGTTGTCGGCTCCTGCACACCCTGAGAATCTGTTTTTGCATTTGCATCTGTTGTGGCGTCTGTCGGATATACATCCCCGTCTACCTTGATAACCGGCGTAAGCGTAGACGATGTATTTTCAGGCTTAACGGTCGTCTCGCCGCTCCTGCGCGAATCAACCACATACATACCAATAAACAAAATTAATACAACCATTGCAACATTTGCACAATAATTTACAAACGCCTGCCTTTTCCCACTCTTTGACTGTACAGGCTTATTTTCTTCATCACCCATAATCGTGCGGTAACTTTGCTTGGAATCCATTATTTTTTCACTGTCTTCCGTCTCCACTTCCAGCTTCTTTCCATTCCTCATATCCACCATGTATTCCTGCATTTCCTCATTTCTTTCGTAATAAATCGTATAGCCGCTCTGTCTTACAAACTGGCTATTTTCATAAGTACAGAAATATCTTGAATTTTCCTGACGGTCAAACACAAAAAGGACCTTTTCCCCGCCTCCAAAATTATCCGCATGTGTTTTTTTCATTGTCCGTAAAATGGATGCATTTACTCTGTCAATGGAAATGAACCAGCCGACGATTTCCTGGGACGGAAAATATTTCCCTGCAATTTCATAAATGTAAGACCAGTCATTTTCGGCAATGGCAATCTGACTTTCACTGACAAATACATCAGGAACCATGATTGCGCCTTTAATGAAAACATATCTGTCTGAACCCGACTTTTGTGCCATTCCCATTAAAACGCCTACAACAGTTTCGCTTTCTTCTTTATGGACCTCTTCAATAAAATTAATAGCATAATCCTCTATGTATATCTTTCTTGAGTCTTTTATATCCCCTACCTGTTTAATATTTTTAGGCAGACGAATGACATCATTGCTTTTTCCATTATCTTTTGGAGTATACACTACTTCTATCATGACCTAATCCTCCTTGTCATTTTGATGTCATGCTAACACATTCATTCCGCAAAATTTATCATAGCGTGTCATCGACAGCAAAAATTTTTCCGACAGCATAAGTACTTTTTTACTCCATTTTCCGGATATTTTTTCTTTTATTATAGATACCCTTGGAAATTTATGAAATTCCTTCCAGAATTTTGTAGATTAAAAAAATCATTAAAAAAGAATTTTTTACATAAATATGGTAATAATGAGGACTAAATATTCTCAAAATATATTTCAGTAAGGAGAAATTAGATGATAACATACTATGATTCGGCAAATCAGATTTCTTCCTATAAAATGGGATTGGACCTTTCGTCTCTGATTAATGCCAAAATGAAGCGTGATAACCAATTAATCATTTTATGCATAGGAAGCGACCGTTCCACCGGCGACAGCCTTGGTCCGCTCATTGGGCATAAGTTAAGCAGATATAATTTGGACAATGTATTTATTTACGGAACATTACAGGAACCCGTTCACGCATCAAATATTCAGCATGCTATTGACGCTATTTACGATAATTTTGACAACCCTTTCATTCTCGCAATTGATGCTTCTTTGGGCACCCGAAATCATGTAGGATACTACACCCTTGGACAAGGTCCCCTTGTTCCCGGTCTTGGTGTAAACCGCACCCTTCCCGCAATAGGAGATATCCACATTACCGGCATTGTAAATTACTCCGGTCTTTTTGACGGTATGCTCTTACAAACAACACGCTTATCTTCTGTTATGACGCTTGCCGACACGATATCCACCGGAATTATTATAGGAATCCGTCATTGCATACATGCTACTATAGAAAATTATGCTTAAACCTGCTATAATATTCTTATAATATTTGCAAAAGGAGTGAGCAGCATGAATAACTTTGTTATCACAATTGCAAGAGGATACGGAAGCGGCGGAAAAACAGTCGGAAAAGAATTGGCAAAAATTTTAGATGTGCCTTGTTATGACCGTGAAATTTTGCAGATGGCATCAGACGAAAGCGGTATTAGCGAAGAATTATTTCACCAGTCCGACGAGAAAGTTACACCAAGCATCTTTAATGTTAAAAAAGGCGTCTATAAAGGAGGGTTGATTCCACCGGAAGATTCCGACTTTGTATCGGATGAAAACTTATTCAATTATCAGGCTAAAATTATTCGTGAAAAAGCAAGCGAAGAATCCTGCATCATCATTGGCAGAGCTGCCGATTATATTTTACGAACATTTCCAAATACAGTAAGCGTAAATGTTCAAGCTCCACTCGACGTATGTATCGCAACTATAGTAGAACGTCAAAGCCTGTCCGCAAAAGAAGCCGAACGCAAAATTCTTAAAATTAATAAATATCGTTCTGACTTCTACAGCCACTATACAGGTTTAAAATGGAATGACCCGATTAATTACGATATCACATTGAACAGCGCAAGAATCGGTATGGACCGTTGCGCACAGGCAATTATCGGTTTTACGGAATTTAAGCTTGGAAGAAAAATAACAAAATAAAATTACATACCTTATTAACAAACAAAGCCGTGAAAGAGTTCTGTCTCTTACACGGCTTCATCTTTTTCTTTAATCTCTATAATAGTTAATAAGGCAGCCTTTCAAAATAATTGTTCTTTCATCATCCGTCAAATCGCCTAATTTTAAATCAAACTCTTTCAACGTGTCACTGACAACATAGGCTTTAATTACATCATCTTTATTTTCAACTGCCTCCTTAATACCCGGAATAAATAAATAATCACCATTTTTAAACGGCAGCTCACCCTGCTCAATTAAAAACGGAAGCATACCCCAGTTAATTAAGTTAGAGCGATATCTCTTTGTCGCATACTCATTGGCAATGTTCGCCCAGCCGCCAAGCACCTTCTGGCAGGAAGCTGCCTGCTCCCTTGCAGAACCGTCACCCGGTTTCACTGCGAAAATAGTACTTCCTATACCGGTATTTTCTTTGCATACATCAGGGTACACCTCTTTAATTTGATGCATTATGTCCTTTAACTCCGGAAGGACCTCTCCCATACAGTTTCCTTCTCTTCTTGCATACTCTGCCGCCTGCACTTCTTTTGCCCTTCCTACATACGCTGGGTCCTTTCTTGACAATGTGAACTGTGCAAGTCCAATCGGATTAGACCGATAGGATGACGTCTCACCGGACGGAATTAATTCATCAGTCGTTGTTACCGGGTCATGAATTTCAGAAACAACCTTCAATACAAGATTCTTTGTGAGCGCTACCATCGCCGGCCAATCCTTAATATTCGGACCGAATTTAATCTCAACCGACGGGTCGGCCACACCCTTGCTGTCAAATACGCGGTTATCATAAATTGTCTTATCAAAGAAATACTTTGGATTTGTAAATTCTACATCCACATCTGTAGCAGCAGTCAGGTATCCCTTATTCGCCGCAGTAGCCGCAATTGAACGCGCATCCATAAGCGCAACAGACGCAATCTGACCATTCTGAAGCTTTGAGCCTTCTCTGTTCGGGAAGTTTCTCGTTGAATGACGGATACTGAATGCATTATTTGCAGGCGTATCCCCCGCGCCAAAGCACGGTCCACAGAACGCAGTCTTAACAATCGCACCCGTTGCAAGCAAATCCGCCATTCTTCCGTTCTTTGCGAGTTCCAGATAAATAGGCGTACTTGCCGGATATACGCTTAACGTAAATTCATCCGCGCCGATACTCTTTCCTTTAAGAATATCCGCCGCCGCGCAAATATTTTCAAAACCTCCGCCTGCGCAGCCCGCTATAATACCTTGTTCTACATACAATCTACCGTCTCTTACTTTATCCTTTAACGTAAAATCTACCTGACCGTCAAGACTTACAAGCGCTTTCTTCTCACAGTCATCCAGAATATCCATAAGATTTGCATTTAATTCTTCAATCGTATAAACATTACTCGGATGAAACGGCATCGCAATCATCGGCTTAATTGTGCTCAAATCAACATACACCATACCGTCATAGTATGTAACTTTGGCAGGCGTAAGTTCCTTGTAACTTTCACTTCTTCCGTGAATATCATAAAACTCTTTTATCTTTTCATCTGTCATCCAAATAGAGGAAAGACATGTCGTCTCCGTCGTCATGACATCAATACCGATTCTGTAATCAGCGCTTAACTTCGAAACGCCGGGACCCACAAATTCCATTACCTTATTCTTAACATAACCGTTTGCAAAAACAGCCCCGATAATTGCCAGCGCAACATCCTGAGGACCGACCCCTTTTGCCGGCTCGCCAGTCAGATAAATACCTACAACGCCCGGCATCGCAACATCATATGTCTTGCAAAGAAGCTGCTTTGCCAATTCGCCGCCGCCTTCACCAATCGCCATCGTTCCCAGTGCTCCATAGCGCGTATGAGAATCCGAACCCAATATCATCGCGCCGCATTCAGCGAGCATTTCTCTCGCAAACTGATGAATTACAGCCTGATGCGGTGGAACATAAACACCGCCATATTTTTTTGCACAGGTAAGCCCAAACATATGGTCGTCTTCATTAATTGTACCGCCAACGGCACACAAACTATTATGACAGTTTGTCAGCACATACGGAACCGGAAATTTTTCAAGTCCGGAAGCTCTCGCCGTCTGAATTATGCCGACAAAAGTAATGTCGTGCGATGTAAGTTTATCAAACTTAATCTTCAGCTTCTCCATATTGTCTGAAGTATTATGGTTTTTTAAAATAGTATAAGCAATTGTATTCTTCGCTGCTTCCTCTTTATCCGGCCTGCTTCCCGTCATGGATTCTATCTTTGCTGCCGCCTCTGTTGTATCTTCCACCACATCCACACCATTGATGAGATATGCTCCTGCCTTGCTCAAATTAATCATATATCATAAACCTCCTATTGTTTTTTCAGTCTGTTTCGAATTGCTTCGGCGTATTCATCTATCTGTCCGTCGGTAATCTCTCCCGGCTCCCACACAAGATTCACTTTATCGTCCCTATACCTTGGAATGATATGCATATGGAAATGGAATACCGTCTGCCCTGCCGCCTCATTATTATTCTGAAGAATGTTCATTCCATCGCATCCAAACTCTTCGTTAATCGCCCGCGCCACTTTCGCTGCAATCGTGAAAACTTTTCCTGTATAATCTTCATCCATGGAAAATACATTATCGAAATGTTTTTTGGGTAAAACAAGAGCATGTCCTTTTGACGCCGGCCCCCTGTCTAATATCACTTTGAATTGGTCATCCTCATAAAGCGCCTGTGCGGGTATAACGCCATTTGCAATCTTACAAAATATACAATCATCTTTTATCATTCCTACAAACTCCCTTTCATAACTGTTACTATATAAAATACCATAAATTATTTCACTTTACAATAAACCTTGCGCAGAGTATTATATTAGAAAAAGAAAATATGAGGTATTGCTATGCTAAATTATGAAGACTTTCAGCAAATCAAAGACTTAAAAGATAAAAATTACGAAGCTTATACCATAATCAAAAAGATGTCGGACTTTTGTCTGAATACGCTTTCTATCAGTTTCCATGATATAAAAAATCATATTGCGTATATTTCCAGTTACTGTCAGCTCGCTAAATTAAAAAATGAACCCTTAACCCAAACAAGAGAATTTTCACGCATCGAAACAGGTCTGAGAGATTTAACCAATTTATCAACCCGTATCAGCCTTTTACGCTATAGTTTCTGTGATTCCGATTTTATAGAATACAGATTATCCGACATCTGGAAAAATGCATTAGATACCGTAAAGAACTATGCCTCTAATCCATCTTATAAAATCCTCAATGCTAACACCGTTGAAAACTGCAGCTTTAAACTATTCTGTAATCCTGAAAATACAGCGCAGGCGCTTTCCGAAATTATATTAAACGCTATCGAAGCATGTCAAACCGGCAATGCCGTACTTTCCGTTTCCCTTTCGGAACAAGACGATTTTCTCCATCTTTCTATATCTGATAACGGCAGCGGGTTTTCTGACGAAATGCTTGTTGAAGGAATGAACCCTTTCGTCACTGAAAAAGCCAATCATACAGGATTAGGTCTTTGCATTGCAGCAATCACCCTATGCATGCAAAACGGCAACCTGCAGCTTTCAAATACTGATAACGGAGCAAAAGTTACCGCTGTCTTCCCCCGTCTTTGATTATTTAACAAAAACAAATAACTCATCAAACATTTTAATTGTTTTTAAATTTCCCTTTGCAGTTATATCGCCTGCCATAAAGGCTCTCTGAAACGTCATTCTTCCATTGACAATCCTATCAAACGTTTCTTTTTTCATTTTGGCAACAATATCTGCGTTTTCTTTTACACCAAGACGGCACTCCAGCTTATTTCCCCGTATTTCCGCAACGATGCTTTTTTTCTTATCGTCAATAATGAGATAATAGGAAGAGTTTACTGCCGGCTGTGGTTTAAACGCTTTACGCAATACGGTCGTGTAATACTCGTCCCCGCCGTTGGCTTCATCTACAAGCATGTCCTTAAACAGCGTAGATAATTCCTCAATATCCTTTTTCTGCGTCTGCACAAACTCCTCGTCTGAAACAAACTTTGAAAGCTGCTCACTTTCCTGCGGTGTAAAATTAATCGTATCCTTCATCATATTACGCAAAGTTTTATTACTGCTTGGAAGCGGAACCGCTTTCTGAGAAATTGTTCGATAAATCTCTTCTGCTCTCTTTTCAATAATTGCGGAATATTCCTTGTTAAATTCAAAATCAGTAGAATCATCCACATAAGCGCTAAGACCGTTGCAGGCTTTTCCTCCAAGAATTTCCCATGAATCCACAAGTGTTGCGTACGCCTGTCTCTCACCATAAGTTTTAGACATTACAACCGGAAACATATAAATCTGGCTAATCTTATTTTTATCTCCATAAAGCCAGCAGCAATCTAAAAATTCCTGCATCAGACCGCCAATCCCCAACCACTCCACCGTCGTAGAAAGAATAATGGCATCCACTTCTTTTAAAGTAAGAGGAAGTGTTGTTATTCCGTTGCGAATTTCATATAAATTATAGCGTGAAACCTCTACCCTCAGTTCTTCCAAAACCTCCTGAATTTTACTGATTACCGCTAAAGACGGGTCATCTACCAACCCTCGTCCACCATAATATATATTAATTTTCATAACAACCTCCATCTTTCTACTTTAAAAATGATTATCTGACTGCGGTTTTTTATATAAAAACTTCGCAATCAGCAGTCCAGAAAAAAATCCACCGATATGCGCGGCATTATTAACTCCCGTACTGGTAAACCCTGAATATAAAAGATATATTGTAAATAAAGTAAGACTGACTGAATTTAAGTCCTCCAATTTTCCTTTATTCACCGTAACAATATACACCAACGCGCCTATTACTCCGAAAACCGCGCCCGAGGCGCCTCCTGAAACCACATCTTTTCCAATCATGATATAGTAAAGGCAAGATACAATCGAAGACGCCAGACCAGTAACAATATATATAATAATATATTTTGCCACTCCGACTGCCCGCTCCAGATTATCACCCAGATAAAAAAGTGTAATCATATTTCCCGCAAGATGCATAAATCCAAAATGAATAAACATACAGGTGAAAAATCGGTATAATTCACCGCTCTCCCTAACCAACGGCCAGTAAAACGCACCATGCAGCAGCATATACAACGTATTTTCCGTAGAACCGTTCATTTCAAGCCAGACAAATACCAATATGTTAATTAAAATCAGAAGATTATTCATCGTCAGAATACGAATCTGTTTTTTCTTCCTGTGCTGCCGCGGCACATAATTTTGTGTTACGCTTTCCTGCTGTATTGTATTTACACGCAGCGCGTCAATAACGGAACGCATCACCGCTTCAAAACCGCCGAAAATATCCGGTTGTCCTGCAGGCTGAATAAATAATGTATGATATGTGTCTAATACCCAGTATGGCACTTTATTCCCCGCTAAATCCTCCGCTACATACTCGCTGTAAGTACTAATCAACGTCAATATCCGAACATCGTAATAACCCTTACTCTGTAAAAAACGTTTGACCGAATCAGCGACACTTTCCAACAGCTCAGTCGTCACATTACTTTGCGCGGGGTCTTGATAATCCACCAGATTTACCACATAACATACTCCATTGACAGCATGAAACCATAACGCCATCTTAGGAGCGTTTACGCCGATTTTTTGAACCCCCGCCCCGGAGAGCTTATTTTCTATTAAATCTATCATCCATTACTCCACGAACCTTAAACTATATGCTACTATACAAAACAATACCATTAATTGCGTTTTATGTCAATTTAAGCAGAATTTTTCATTCGCAAAGCATATCTGGTCGCCTTCCCTAATCAAAACCGGTTCATACGGCGAAATCCTGCTTCCATTTACAAACGTTCCGTTTGTAGAGTCCAAATCCTCTATATAGTATCCACCACATTCCATTGTAATAACCGCGTGTTTTCTGCTAACCATAACATTCTTCAAAACGTAGTCTGACTCCGTCGTACTGGTTCCAATCCGAATAGGAAATTTTGAAAATAAAATATCTGTTCCTCCGCTTATATTCTGTAATTTTTTTACATTCAGGATTTGTGTCTCACCGTAAGACATATTTTCGGCAACAGCCATTGTCCCATGGTCATTTGCATCCTTGTTACGCTTATTCATCCATGAAAACCATTTTCCTTTTTTCTTCTTTTCTTTTTTATCCTCTCCCGACAATTCTATTTCCAATTCTTCCAATGTATAAGTATTAATATTCTCCGTTGCTGCTTCTTTGCGTTTTTCCTCTTCAACACTATCTTTCCTGGTCTCTGTGTGTCGAATAACCTGTCTGATTTCTGTTTCCTGACTCGAAGAAAACACTTCATCCATCAGTCCGTCCATAGTAAAATTATTTTTTAATATTTTTTGATAAAGACCATACGCCGTCATAACATCCTGCTGTCTTGTATGATTAAGCTTCTCCAGAATATATTCCATTAATTCCCGTACGCTTTTGTTAAACGGTTGGTATCCTGCCGGAAAATAACAAAACAATAATTCTTGTCCGCTTATAAAAATAAACTCCGGATTTAACAAAACAGAATCCATATTTAACAGATATTCCTCCGCCCTATGAACCAATAATGTAATTTCCGAAAAAATAAGTTTAATGTCTGTCATCGACACCTGTTCACTCCCGAACTTCTTCGCAAGACTTTGACACTGCATAACCGGATACCGGTAAGTAACCGTATTATTAATTCTAACTAATGAAATCGGAAGAAATCCTTTTATATTGTTATACTCAAACATTTTAAATTCAAATCCTGAGATATTCTGTTCATTTGACACAATTAAAAGATAATTTCCGTTCACCTCATTAACAATTCTACTTTGAAGCATATGAATCATCGCCTCCTGACGGAATTAAGTTCTTTATTGCCTCTGTTTGCCAGACAAAGTCAACCGGATTATTTTTTACAATCTGCGAATAGTCTGTCTCTGTCTTAAAAAAACCTGATTTTATTTGTATGTTAGGCTTTTTAGTCATCGTCTTTGACGCAATATATCTGCTGACTTCACCCGACAATCCTTCCAGCGATTTTTTACTGTTTTCTTTTACAATCGGCATTTCAAATTCATACCGCATACACACTTTATCAGCCGCACAATTTATGACAACATTATCATGGCAGTTTAACGCAAGCAAAATAAGCTGCACAGCAATTAATGTAAAAACCGGTATCAAAACCGAAGCCTCTATCGTAACCGAACCCTTTAATTTCATAATATCAATCCTCCCAAAAAACCGACTAAAATACAAGGAACAAACGGTATTTTTTCTCTATAATAAAAACCTTTTCGAATTATCAGGCATATGGCAAAAACCGCCATTACAAAAAAAGCAATTAATAAAGTGAGCAGCGTCAGTCTTATGCCGCACAATACACCGGTAACCAGCACAACCATTCCATCCCCATATCCAATCGCCTCTCCCGATAAAAACGATATCAGCAGCATAATAACACCAACGAATAAACCGGGAACAATTCCCCACACACTTTCCTGAACGCCCAAAATTCTTACTATAAAACCCAATATCAGAAAAAATAATAACTCCCGTAAGTCGACCGTTTGTGTTTTAATGTCTTTTATCGTTTCTATCGTTAAAAATATTATTTCCAAAAAATATATCAATTTCATTCTATCCTCCACACCGGCTGCAGGCAGGTCTGTCCGATACGGTCTCAAATAAAACCGTATAGACTACCCGTTTTAATCCACTGCAATTAATGTCCGTATGATACCTGTCGCCATATTCCGTAATATACAATACCGTTCCGGCACCGCCACACCGCTCACAGGAATCATATCTGCCGCCGCTGCCATTTCTTAACTCCGGAATCTGTGCTTTCGCAACGGTCTTTATGGATAATCGTAAATGACTGCAATTACTATTAACATGAAATACTGTTCCTGTCTCTGTAATATATACCATTTTTTTACCCTCGTATCCGGCAGAACCACCCTCCGCTCCCTTATCCTCATTTCCAATCCACTTCCGCACGCTTACCTTTTGTACACAGGGAAATCCTAGAATTTTAAGAAAATCAAAAGGCATCCCGGCGTAATAATTCACCTCGAAATGAATCATATCCTCATTAAATTCGGATTGTAATGCGGATATCCCCAAAATCCCTCCTTTTACACCTGCGTTTTCCACAATTTTTTTATCCAGTTCACCATAAAGAAGCGCTAACGCAGACCCCATATTGGCGCTTCCCTCTGACGTATATTCCGTTTTAGACAACGCCCTTGCTAAATTATACAACGCCTCATTTACACGATTCTGAAAACTGATAAAATTAATTACATGGATAAATATAACGATAAAAAACACAAAAAGCGGAATGACAAACGCAGCTTCCAATGTCATTGAGGCAGATAAAACTGCCCTTTTGAATTTTTTTGATTTCTTTATAGAGGAGTTATAATTTTTAGACAGAAAACTACATTGTAATTTCCCTATTTTATCCATTGAAATAAAAACAATCTTTACCACATTTTCATCTCCTTTCGTTAATTAGTATCAATATAGAAAATCCAAAAGAGCATTTTTACCTGCCTTAGGCTTCGTCCTTAATAATGAAATTCCATTTTTTGTGTATACTGATATTTTCCGTGATAATAGTCAAACAAAACCGTTCCTTTTATTCCATACAGATACCGGTACATCCTGATATGTGGATATCCTTGCGCAGTCATATTCAGTTCCATAATATCCATTGTTCTGAAAATCTTTTTCTCCTTATTCTCAAGAAATAACAATAACTGCAAATATTCATTATAATTTAGTCCTGCGTCATTATCCGGTGACTTTTTTGTGATGCTTTTAGAAACAATATCCTCCAGCTTTGTTTTCCATTCCTTCTCGTTCTTTACAAAAGAAACCGTTCCCTCATTCATAAGAATTTTTACATCATTTACCGCCTCGCCATATGCCCACGCGGCAAGAAGTAAATATTCACCCATTTTGATAATCCCATGTACTCCGGTAAACCCCAAAAACGCCGTTGCCATCGCGAGACACTCCTGTTTCTTCTCAATATCACAAATGATATACGAAAAATTCATCGTAAAACGCAGTGCAATCAACCGGGAAACTACTTCCTTTAAATTATCCTTATCAACAGATTTCTTTCCTAATATGTACTCCGTTTCATATTGAAGAATCCCCTCTTTATTGGGATTCAGATAATTGGCAAAATGCAAATCAACATATTTGTTATACAAAAAATCCTCATATAGATTTTCCGGATTAATATCAAAATGATGAGAACCTGCAGAAAACTTACAATACATAGAGGACAAATCTTTGTAAGGCGCTTTATTCGTCGAAATACTACCGGTATCTTCAACTACCAGCTTTAACTGATTATTAGTAAACACGTTTTTAATCTTTTCCAAGGCATCCAGACTCATTCCTTTCCCAAGGCTTAACCCATCATAATGAAATTGAATTGCACCTGCCGGATACTGCCTGCATATGGCAATACAATCATCTACCATTCCGTATACCTCTCCGATACTGTCTATATCCATATAACATCCGGCAAGTCCGGAAACCGCTGCTTCCATCTCCGATAGGATAACTTGACAATTTAACAACTGATGTCTTAATTCCTCAAGATTACACAATGTATTTGCCTCTCCCGTACCATACTTTTCCAACTCGTTAAACTCCTGTGAAAATGCTGTATTGACGCTATCGCTCAAAGAAGATTTATTTGCGCTAAAAATTTGTCCAGACACGGATAAATTCCCCATTAATTTCTCTGTATCCCGCTCAATCTCCTCTATTAGATTAAGAGACTGCCCAAGCTTCTTCTGCGTTTGATGAATTTCCGACAAAATACTGTCTGCTCCCGAACGGAAACCGTCATCCGAAAAGTATCCCAAAGTAAGCGGATAATGATAAACATGAATTATCCAATCCAGTTCTCCTTTTAAATTCTCCAGCTTTTCTGTAATGTCATAATACTTCCCACTAACTGCCTGATAAATCATATCCTCTGTTACACCGACAGCCTGCTTGTCCTTCCCCGCGGGAGCAAGTTTTTTCACAAAACTTCCCGTACCGCTGAGTCTGCCAAAGAACTGGGCAAGACCCGTAGAAGTCGTTTTTACTCCTTCTACATACATAAGCAGCTTTAAAATTTTTCCGTCAATTTTACTTGCTTCTTTCTGTCTTTTTGTCAGTTCATCCTTTACCTCATCCAACTCTTTTGTCTTTGCCGTCTCCGTCATTTGTGGTATAAAATCCAAAATACTGTTATCAAACTGTCCGTATCTCATATATCCGATAATTTCGTCATAGAAATAGGTTCCGTTGTCATCTGTCAGCATTTTTATCTCTTCTAGCGAAACACCCTTTAGTATAACGGTGTACGGGTTAAAACCGCCGGCAAACTTGCAATTTTCCTGTATATATTCATACAGCATTTGCTCCACATCAGCCTGCTCACTGATTACACCGCCAAAAACTTCATACTTGTCCAGCACCGGTCTGGAGTATTGAGAGAAAAGCGACTGTACTCCGACATTTACCACAGTGTTTATCCGTGTTTTCGCACCCGCGCATACTGCCGATTCAATCAAAACCAAAAGCAGCGATAAAATTAGTCCGAAAATTAATCCCGCGTAAACCGTAATCTGGGCCTTCAGCCTCTTTCCTCCCATTTCTCCACCTCACTTTTAAATACTGTTTGCCTGCGACGCAATCTTCGATAAGATATTATTCACCAAAGAAACAATCTGGCTCTTAAAAATAATAACAAGTCCGATTAAAACCACTATAATCAAAATTACTTCAATAACTCCCATTCCTTCATTTCTTTTCAAAACATTTCTAATTTTCTGAATCATATTTTGACCTCCTAAACATTAAATGATGTAAAAGCAGGTACCAAAACAATAAACATTACTATTGCAAGCATAATCATCATTGGTATCATTAACTTCGTACCTGCCTCTTCCCCAAGTTTTTTCGCAATATTTTTTCTCTGTTCAAAAGCATCGACTACCTCATCCTCCAGCATCTTTGACAAACCCTTTGAACCTTTTTTTACATTCTGCTCCAGTAACGTACCAAGCTTTAAGTACTCGTGTATATTGCACCTTCTTCCAAAAGCCGCGTATGCACTTCCTTCCGAAATGCCTGACTGAATTTCATAATATGTAATTTTCATCTCCTCATAAGCGAATCTACGCGCCTTAGACTCCCTGACCGTTTTCTTTTCATAATCCTTTACTATCCTTTCCCATGCTTTTAAAATACTCATTCCTGCACCGGAAAGTATATTTAGTTTGGAAACAATCTCTGAATAGTCCAACAGCATTTGTCTTTTCCGTTCTTTCATCCGGCTATCAAGCTCTTTATCCATTCCCGGAAAAACAACCACCGCCGTAATTATTCCCAAAAACAGCAACATCAGCGTATGATTCTCCTGCTCCTCTTCATACAAAATTTTTTCTCCGTCTATTTCTTCGGGAAACGCAACTGTTTCATCCGTTCTTGTACTTTCGTCATTTTCCCGGATAATTTGTCTAAGCGTACGCACGAAACGCTCCTCCTTCGTTAGAACCGGCTCCACAACCTCTACTGTAATCTCATACCTGCATTCTGCGTCCATATATGAAAATACTGCCGTGAGTATAATTGTTTCTTTCTGCCCCGCCAAAAAATCTTCATTATAAACTGTTCCAAATGTATCAATAATTTGTGGATTGGATGACATCCATGTAATCTTCATGGCATACTCTTCAAGATAAGTTATCAGATTCAGGTTAGAATAAACCTGTACAAGTGATTCATTCTCCCCTGTCATTCGATGCAATAGGGTTTCATACGCTTTTCGAAAATTCTCCTGTGTTTCCTCTATTGAAAATTCTCTCGGATAAATTTCAACGAAAACCTCTGCTCCGTTTGCCAGAAACGCAAACTGTTTTTTATTTTCCGCATATGCCGGACGTTTTACCTGATACGCTTTTATCTGTCCCATATCTTCTCTCGAAATACAATATAAAAAAGCAAGTACACAAGTTACAGCGATAATCGCTATGGAATAAGACAGTCTTCTAATATTAAATAGCAGCTCCGTTTCTTTTTCGTCTTTTACAACATTCAGACGTTCCAACTTTTTTCTTCGTCCCTGATTTGAAAACGACAGGCGATACTTTTTTAAAGTTATTAAAATACCACAGGCTGCCGGATATAATTTTTTTAATTCGTTTCCTTTTTGCGGCAGTCTTTCAAACGTCTCTTTTTTGTAATTCCCGAACAAAAACCATATTATTGTTAATAATCCGAGAATTACCACACATACAATCATATACATTCCCCCTTTCACTACACTTTGATATCGATTATTTTATTTGAGAGGATTCTTGCGCCCATATACCCCAAAAGACATATCGTCATAACAAAGACGCCGAGAAAATTACCATACATGGGCGCAATAAACTCATAGGCGGCAAGACGAAGATAAATAATAATTCCAAACGGCATAACATTCATTACTCTTTGCTCCATCTTCTTGCCGCTAATCATTACATTGATTTCCTCTTTGACAGTAATTTTATCGCCAATATTTGCCGCAGTCTTTCCGATAATTTCTACCAGATTTCCTCCGCTTCTTTTTGCATAACGAAATACTTCCGCAAAATAAACGGCATCCTCAATTCCTACATGTTCCGCCAGTTGTTCCAGCGCATCCTCTACATTATCATTCATGGCAACCTTGCGCGTTATTTCCATAAACGCTCTTGCAAGAACCGCATCGTCACCATAAAGCCCTGACAATTCCCGAATTGCTGCATTGAACGCATTTTCTACAGAATAACCTGCCAACAACGCCGAACTGACCGCCATCATGCCGTCCTTAAACTCCATATTTACTTTTGCAGCCCGTTTTTCCTCCTTCTCCCGTTCTTTCTTTTTTAAATAAAAATGGAAATATGGTAACATTACCACCGATGCGAATATGGTATTATAGAATAAAACAGATGTTATACTCAAACAGATAAGACATTCAAACGCAGCGAAAAGCAATTCTCTTTTTGAAAGCTTATAATAAAAGATCGTTTTCATTCGCCCGGAAACCCTCATATCCCTGCTCCCTTCATTTTATTGACATGAATCAGCTCATTTTTTTGAACCAGTTCCCCGATAATCTTTCCGTTTTCCTCTCCTCTTTCAATAAACTCATACAAAGAATTTAACCGAATCTCCCCATCTAATATTCCGTCCACCTCCTCAATATATAATACACGTCTCGACTTATCCCGAAGTCTCCCCAAATGCACAATAATGTCAATTGCCGACGCAATTTGATTTTTAATTGCCATAAGCGGAATATCCATACCCATCATAATCATAGTTTCTATTCTGGTCAGCATATCCTTAGGACTGTTTGCATGACCTGTAGAAAGACTTCCGTCATGTCCTGTCAGCATTGCAGTAATCATGTCAATTGCCTCCGCGCCCCGGACTTCCCCTACAACAATCCTGTCCGGGCGCATTCTCAGAGATGATTTAATCAAATCCCTGATGCTGATGGCATTTTCACCCTCTACGTTGGCATTCTTCGTCTCCAGACGTACAAGATTTTGTACTGACTGTATCTGAAGCTCCGCCGAATCCTCAATCGTAATAACACGTTCGTCACACGGTATATAATTCGATAGTGCATTTAAAAAAGTTGTCTTCCCGGAGCCTGTGCCGCCGCAAATAAAAATGTTGTATTTTGCTTTGACGGCTTTATCCAAAAACATTGCAGCTTCCTTTGTAATGGACTGAAACTGAATTAATTTTTCAATTGTAATGGGACTTTGATAGAATTTTCTGATAGTAATCACCGGTCCGTCAAGCGCCACCGGCGGTAGCACAATATTAACACGGGAACCGTTAGCAAGTCTTGTATCCAGAATGGGAACCGACTCATTGACAATTCTGTTAGACCTTGCCGCAATCTGCTGGGCAATATTATATAACCGCTCCTCATTCATAAACCTTTTATCCCATTGATAAATTTGTCCTGCTTTTTCATAAAAAATATTTCCTGGTCCATTTATCATGATTTCCGTAATAGAATCATCGTCCATTAATTCCTGCACGATATCCAGCCTTTTCAGGGAATTAAAGATTTCTGTCGCATATTGTTCCTTTTCCTTTAATGTCATACGATATTGGGTGGAAACTTCCAATACTACCCCGTCAATAATTCGTTGAATCTCTTCCTCATCCATATCTCTGGTCATATCTGTCCGCGCTCTTACAAGCATTTCAATTTCACGAAAAACCTTTTTCATTCAAAACCTTTCTGGCAAACGCGCCCAGTGTACTCCACTCCATTTTGTCAACGGACAGTTCTCCTTGCGAAAATTCCTTGTCATACGGTACTAAAATCTTTACGACGTTTTCCAGAAGAATTCCTCTCCCCGTGACATTCATATGGTCATAAAACTCCTCAATTTTTCTACGGGATATTGCATCCTCTGCTTCAGGCATAAAAATAACACTCATCATTTCAAAAAAACACCACGGCTTTTTTACAATCGTACCGACATCCACCACAAGAAATTCATATTCCGACACATCTAGAAGATATTGAAAAAATGTTATCCATTCTTCCACCAGAATATCCGTCACATCATCCGGACACTCCACAGGAAGAATACAGTCAAACTTCCCCAACGGGCAGATATAATCCCGAAGTTTTTGGCGCAGACCCGCAGCGCTTCTCCGATACATATACATCACTTCCGAAAGTCCTGTCCGGTTTCCCTGAAACAGACTGTTTGAGAGCCCCGTATACTCCTCCAGATTGATGTACAATACATTACCAATCTTTCCGAGGACATTTGCTGCCGCCAGGGAAAACGCTGTCTTATAGCACCTTCCCACCGGTGAATATACGCCTATTACTTTTCCTTTCATTTTTTTCGCGAGATTATTGACCGCAAGATATATTTCCCCCGCGCAGTAGCTTAACATCTCCCGTATAATCATCTCCGTTGACTGATACTTGAAAATTGGATGATACTCCGTTGATTCGGCAAAACTGCCTGTCAATTCTTCCTCAGATAATTTTAGAATATAATGAATATTCCCCTTCGGTACATCCCTGATAACCTCTTCACTGTTGGTAATGAAAACTTCAACTTCATTATTCTTTAAAAAATCATTCAGTGAATCGCTATCGGTAAATACCATAATCTCATATGGAACTCCTGGTTTCCCTCTCATATAGTTCATCAGCCGATATGCATATTGTTCATCCATATCGTAAATTACGCAGTTTTTCCTTATAAAACTACCCCCTTCCATTCGCTATAATCCGCCCGTATTGCATTCCGGTACCGCATGTCATACTTTCGTGTGGGAAATAATCGAATTGTGATTTTAGAAACAAGACTTGTCTGTGTTATAGATTATATAGCACATTTGTATCTGTGTCAACTAAAAATTATTATTTTTTTAATTTCGAAGCGTTTCATAATCATAATTATTATAAAACTCTTTTACCTGCGTACAGTACTGTTCATAATTATCCATTGTCAAAAGGTATTCATCATGATACATCCAATACAAAATTCCTCTGTTTACCCATGAACCAAAGTGCGCTAAATCCATATAATTGTCCAGATCACAGGTTAATTCAAAATTATTTGTAAAAGAATACAATTTAATATTCGGACATTTCAGCAATTCTTCAATAACACATTTCTCCGCCGCAAAATATTTGTTCAATTCTCCTCTGTAAAAAAGCATATTCCAGTATCCGATACTATACGGCGTAAAAAAATAGTAAAACGTCACATTCGGATATGCGTCTGCCGTCTCTATAATATTCTGTTTAATATTTTCCATAAGCATTCTATGCTCCTCATCCGTCAACGTCTGTTCCGTACACGGCGCGTTTTCCCACTCATACTCATTAAAAACCGCCTCCGCTCCATAAACGGCATCACGGCTCCAATAAGCATATTCGTCAAACGTTGTCGTATCTCCGTGAATATTGGTTAAATGCAAAACATCATAAACTTTCGTCACCAGCATTTCCTTATTCAAAAGATACTGCACGTCATTAAAAGGATTGTTGTCATACAGATAAAACGGCTGCAATTCCGGCTCAAATACATTATCCTTATCCAATATCATTGCCGAATAATCCAGGCTGCATAAAACATAGCGTACCTGTGGATTGCGTTCCAGCGCCAGACGGACCAGCCTGCTCTCCTCACAGAAACTTCCTCCCGCTAACGCTACCTTAATTGACTTTGTTCCCCAATATGTATCAAACTCTGATGGCAGAAAATTTTCACACATGCTGCTTCCCGTTATAAGTGCGTCATATTCAAAATGTTTCACAATACCGTCATTTTGATAGCGTTCATCGTTCAATGGATAGGAATACTGCTTTAACGGCGCATGATAATGAAAAAGCGGGTCAATATAGGCGGTAATCCCCGCAAACAATCCAAGAATTACCAATGTTCCCGCAATAACAAGCAAACTCCAGTTTTTTCCTTTCATTAATATGCCTCCTAAAAGTTAAAATATAAAAATGTGGAAACACCTGATAATGACATAACCGACCAAACCAGCAATACAACCGTCAAAACCGCGTTTTTCCATGTTGGAGTAAATTCTCTTTCATAACAGTTTTTTCCTGCCAGCACAATCAAAAACGATATAAAAAGCAGCGCAAGAATATAAAAGCCATCTATTCTTGACGGAAGAAACCGAAAAATACCAAACTTTCTTTCCAAAAAATCAAACTCGACAAGACGTACCGAATCAAAAAGTTCCGCTCTCACTGATAACGTATCCATGCAGAACAGTTTTTTAATAAAACACCAGGCTTTTTCCAAACTGTCCGCCCGAAATATAATCCAGGTACAGTTAATAAATAAAAACGTACAAACCCAGCGCACCCCTCCATAGACCTTGTCCCAGACATTTTTAAATATACGGTTCAGGCAATTCACGAGTCCATGCACAGCGCCCCATATAACAAAAGTCCAACCGGCTCCGTGCCACAATCCGCTTAAGAGAAAAACCAGCATAATATTGATATACGTGCGCAGCGTTCCTTTACGGTTCCCTCCAAGCGGTATGTATACATACTTTTTCAGGAAACGTGTCAGCGTCATATGCCATCTGTCCCAAAATTCCAAAACCGAACACGACCGATACGGTGAATTAAAATTAACCGGCAAATCAATATTAAATAGTCTGCCGATTCCTACGGCCATATCACAATATCCGCTAAAATCAAAATATAACTGAAACGTATAACAGAGCGATACAATAAGAACTTCCGGTGAAGTCATATCCCAGACAGTTTCATATCCCCATGTAACCGCCCTGCCAAGCGTATCCGCAAGCAGCACTTTCTTAAATAAACCAATCGCAAAAATATAGAGTCCCGCCGCAATATTGTCTCCGTTTATCCGCTTCTTTTCTATGCTGCGAAATTGTGGTATCATTTCCTCATGAAAAACAATCGGACCTGCAACTAATTGTGGAAAAAATACAACAAAAAGCGCGTATTCTACAAAGTTATAGTCTTCTATCTCCCCTTTATAGGTATCAACAAGAAAAGAAATCTGTTGAAACGTAAAAAAACTTATTCCCAGCGGAAGTAATATGTGCTGTAATTCAAAATCCCCATGAAACAGTACATTCACATTTTCAATAAAAAAATCAAGATATTTAAAATAAAAAATAGAACCCAGATTGAAGGCAATTCCGATTATCAGTAACATTTTTTTGTATTTATTATTAAGGAATATCTGCCGTGACAAAAGAAAATTAAATATGATACTGATACAGATAATCCATAAATAACCGGCATTATAATATCCATAAAACCACAATGACATTATAATCAGCCACAACTGTGCCAGTCTGTACCGTTTGATATAATTCAGAAAAAAATAACCTGCAAATGCCATCGGCAGGAAAAATAAAATGAAAATGTAAGAATTAAAAAGCATACGATTAATCCTTTCGACATTATACTTTATTATATTAGTTATTTCGACAAAACTCAACATTTTTTGCAGTGAAAAAGCATTGTGCCTTTGTTGACATGACAAACGATTTTTGTTACATTTAACGTAATTTTAAATCATCAAAGGAGTTTGATAATATGCCTAAGTTAAATGAAAATTATTTAAACATCAAACAAAGCTATCTTTTTTCAGAAGTTGCCAAACGGGCAGCCGCGTACGCATCTGCCCACCCTGACAAAAAAATCATCCGTCTCGGCATCGGCGACGTTACCAAGCCGCTCACCCCGAACGTAATTAACGCGCTCCACGAAGGCGTTGACGCTATGGCAGACGGAAATACTTTTAAAGGATATGGTCCTGAACAGGGATATGAATTTTTAAGAAACGCAATTTCCGAATATTATGCCAAAAACGGCGTTGACGTCGCCGCAGACGAAATCTTCATTTCCGACGGCGCCAAGAGCGATACCGGCAATATTACGGAACTTTTCGACAATGATAACGTAATCTTAATTCCCGACCCGGTTTACCCTGTCTATGTCGATACGAACATCATGATGGGCAAATCCATTCAATACATGAACGGTAACGCGGATAACGGCTTTTTGCCAATGCCGGACAAGTCTGTACACGCTGATGTAATTTATTTGTGTTCCCCAAACAATCCGACCGGCGCAGTTTACAATAAGGCGCAGTTAAAAGAATGGGTTGATTACGCGCTGGAAAATAACGCGGTAATTCTTTTTGATTCCGCATATGAAGCATTTATCACCGACCCAGAACTTCCAAGAAGCATTTTTACCATTGAGGGCGCGAAAAAAAGCGCCATTGAATTTTGCTCCCTCTCCAAGACGGCCGGATTTACCGGAACACGATGCGGCTACACTGTCGTTCCGAAAGACTTAAAATTCCTGTCTTCAACCGGAGTGGAGCAATCGATGAACGCGATGTGGAACCGGAGACAGAGTACGAAGTTTAACGGGACATCATTTATTATCCAGAATGGCGCTGCCGCGGTATTTACCGATGAGGGCATGGCTCAATGCATGGAAAACCTCAGATACTATCAGAAAAATGCACGAATCATCGCCGATACATTGACCAAAAAGAACATCCGCTTCTTTGGCGGCGTCCATTCACCATATATCTGGTTTGAATGTCCTAACGGCATGGAAGCTTGGGAATTTTTTGATTACCTTCTGGAAAATGCCCAAATTGTCGGCACTCCGGGCGCAGGTTTCGGAGAGAACGGCAAGAACTTCTTCCGTCTGACAGCCTTTAATACAAAAGAAAATACGGTAGAAGCTATGAAAAGATTTGAAAAACTATTTTAAAAAAATAAGGGATACCGCGAGATATTTTTTCAAGCGGCATCCCTTTTTATATGATTCTAAATTGTATGTACCGATATTCAAACTATATTTTTTCAATTTCATTCCGAATTGTCAACATTTCCCTGTCAATAGCAGCAATCGTATCGGAATGAGACTTCAGCCTTTCGATAATCCCAACTGCATCTGCCATGTTTTTCTTATAGCAAAGCTGATAGTCAAGAATTGACCAGCAGTCCATTGTCGCCGTACGGACTTGGACTTCCACTCTCCGTTTCTCGCAATTTTCATCAAAATATATTGGAATCTCAATAATTAAGTGCAGACTCATATAACCATTCTTTTTGGGATTGGCAATATAATCCTTTTCTTTGATAACTTTAACATCCTTCTGTTGTTTCAAAAGCCTTGCGATTTCATAAACATCGTCTACAAAAAGGCATACTATGCGAATCCCCAGCAAATCGTTTAATTTGTCACATGCGGTTTTAAAATTCGTATCCAGGTTTTTGCGCACCAGCTTCGCGTAAATGCTCTCCGGCGTTTTAATTCTCTGTGTAATACTTCTTGTGATTTCCCTGCCGTATTTCATACGCAGTTCTTCATCTATAATTTTACACTTTGCTTCGACAATACTCAAAGCATACTGACTTTTTAGTAAATACTGTTCCTGCTCCGTTGCCGTTCTGATTGAACTTACGCTTCCAGTCTCTCCCATATTTTCCACTCCTATAAAAACGCTATCCTTTATTTTATTCGGCGGGAACAGTTTTTATGACAATATTTACAAATTTTTTAAAGAAATAAAATCCGGTTTGCGTTTATCATATACGGTCACGTAAGAAAATCCCGCTTCTTTTAATATCTGATATCCGATTTTTGAAACACTTCCCACATGCTCTGCCACATGCGCGTCCGAACCGACCGTAATTATTTCCCCGCCCAGCTTACGATATAATTTCAGCAAATACATATTCGGCATCGTATCATTCATTCCTCTTGCGATTCCCGAAAGATTTAATTCAATTCCCCTGCCCCGCTCAATTACTTTTTTAAAAATGTCAGAAAACTCCCAATGATATTTGCTTTGGTCTACCTCTTCCCCAATTTGCAGTTTAAAATATCTGCACGGATAATTTACATGTCCCAATACATCATATTCATAATCCGCCGCCAAATCATAGAGCCAGTTCAAATATACTTCATAAGTCTTCCTATAATCTGTTTCATGATAATCTATTTCCGCTAAATCCACATCTCCCGCCAGATTATGAATAGAACCGATTACAAAATCCAGCGGATATTTTTCGACAAAAACCGACGCTTCCGCTTTATTAATCTGCGGCTGGCCATATTCCGCCCCAATCAAAACCTTCAGCCTGCCGCGATACTCCTCCCGCACCTTTATCAATTCATTATACAGGCTTTTACAGTCTAAAATATAATCGTATGGTTTATCTGTATATAAATCCATATGGTCCGTGACCGCAATCTCATACATACCCCGCTCTATCGCAGTATCACAAATCTCTCTTAAATCACAGCTTCCGTCAAAAGAATACTTTGAATGTATATGATAATCTACTAAATACATGTTTTTCTCCTAGAATACTTCTTCCACAAATAAAATACCGGAAAGCCCGCTCATCTCCTCAACAACACTTTCATGACTGACTTTCTTTCCTAAATCAATTTCCGCGCTGACGCTGATATACCCGTCTTCATCCTTTTTGACAAACGTTTCGATTTCATAACCCCTCTCCCGGAGATAAGAAATCAGCCGTCTCACGCCTTCCCTATTTTCAACATCAATCTGTACTTCTATCTCTTTTGTCTGCCTTTGTTGGCGGCGGCTGTATTTTGCCATAATTTTTACAACGAACATAATCAGTATAAATGTAACTAAAGAGGAAAACAAATAACCTGCCCCGATACAGATTCCAAGCACCGCCGTAGTCCAAAGCGTCGCCGCCGTAGTCAGACCTTTAATATGACTTCTGCCCGTCACCACAATCGTTCCTACCCCCAAAAACCCTATTCCACTGATAACACCTTGCGCAAGCCGCACCGGGTCGCCAACTCCGTAGGTCATAATACATCTGATATCGACAATCTGTGCCAATGCCGCGCCCAGACAAACCAGTGTAAATGTACGCAGTCCCGCCGCATGTCTGGTCGCTCCGCGCTCCATCCCGATTATTGAACCCAGAAGCGTCGCGAGAACAAGACGCAGCGCTATGGAAACAAAATTAAACTCCTCTAAATATTCAAATATATGGATGAAATTATCCATAGCGTATCCTCCCTTAACCTTTTTTTCATTATAACAGTCTAAGAAAAAGTTTTCAATTTCCAAACAACATAACAGACAAAATTAAAAGCGCCCCTTTACCGGAAATTTCCGATAAAGGGGCGTTTGATTCACTCTTCGTGAAATCTTTATTCCATTATTCTTCTCTTCTTTGACTCAATACATACATATCCTAATGCAAGAAGTGAAGCAGCAGCCGTTGCAAGATACAGCAGCAGATTCGTACTGTCACCTGTATTTGCCGAACTGTTCGCGCCGCCTGCATGCTGTGAATTATTCTCCTCATCCTCATCTGCCGGCACCTGATTCTGAATAAACTTAAGGAAACCGCCAAGCACGATATTTCCGTCAGCATCTCTGACCACGCTTGCAATACCGCCGTTTAAGTATCCCGCAAATTCAGCAAGACTCTCAAAGTTAGCCGCCGTAATTTCCACGCCGTCTTTATCCGCAAACTTTTCGCCGTCATAGAAGTAGTTTCCTGCTGCCAGAACAGACTCGATACAATTTGCCGCGGCCTCCTTATCTGTCGCAGTTAATCCTGCAACGCTTGTATAGCTTTCATCTGCAAATGACTTAAAATCCGTCACAATAAATTGTGGCGTTGCACCTGTATATGTGTGTAATTCCAAATTCGAACCGCCGTTATTATAACCCACACAATTCACATATGTGCCGAGCGGGTCACTGTTATTCGTAAATCCGTTCGCCTTGTTACCAAACGAATAACTGTTATAAACCTGATGATTTACAGCAATACCACTGCCGCCCATTTTAAATCCATTACCATCACCCTTAGTCGTTGTAAGCGTTCCGGTTGCTTCGTCATACGCAAAACCGTTTCCGTAGCAGATACAGTCATAAATCTTAACTTCTCCAATCGCTCCTGTACCGCCCTTTGAAAACAAATCCCAACCGTCGTCGGCATTATACGCCGCCACACATCCCTTAAAGACATTACCGACGCCGCAGGTAAGTTTTGCCGCGAAGCCGTCCGCATTGTTGTCCGACTTATCTCTGTTACTGTAAGAATTGCAATTAATAATCTGGTTATATGACGGCCAGTCCGCAATATTAGAAGCATTGTTTGTTCTGCTGATTGACAGACCGGAATTTGTATGTCCGGCAAAATCACAAAGTTCAAGAATATTGTGATTGCCTCCCACTCTTACGCCGCCGCCGTTTAAAAACTTAATGCCCTTAACATACCAGTAATCACCCGAAAAATCAAACGTATTGCCTGTCGCCTTGCCCTTAGAATCTGCAAAGTCGAAAATTACATCGCCTGTATTTTCCGGACATGCAATCAACTGTTTCATAGCATTTTCCGTGCCATCATTTCCCGCCCATACGCCTGTTGTCTTGGAAAGCTTATAAGTTCCTTCCAGTACATAAATCGGCTGACCTGCCTGACAGAATGTTAACGCTGTCTGAATATCTAATGGGTCGTCTTTCTTTCCGCTGCCATCCTTTGTTCCTGTCGTTGAAACATAAATTGCATTTGCAACGTCCGAATAAATCTTTCTTGTTACCGTTGTATTAACCGTTACCGACGCGTCGCTTGTAATGTTCTGCGTGCTGTCCGGCTCCAGATACATCTGGAACTTATTCGCGCCTACAGTCAGCGACGTTGGGAACGAATAAGAACCTTTCTCCACAACCTTCTGGCTGACTATCGTTTCACCGTCTTTCTTAATTGTCAAAAGTCCCTTTGTATTCACGGATACCGTAAATTCATAACTTTCATCTGCCGTTTCCGGTAAAGATGTCATCGATACGGACGGTTTCACCGGATTCTCCGGCGCGAATGTCTGCGGAGCATCTGCCGCTGCCGCCGTCACCGTCATCTGAATTGTACTGGCATCGATTTCAATCTTCGCGCCACGGGCCGCCATAAAACCTACATACATCTTATCATCCTCAATCGCTGAAAATGTATTGGCAGGAAGATAGTACATCACATTATCAATCTTATCAACGACTGCGCCGCTCTCATCTTTCATTGTCGCGTAAACGCCCGTATTATCCTTCTTTAATGTAAGAATAAACGTCTTTGGCGCATCCGGTTTAATCTGCTCGGAAAGATTTCCAATTTTACCATATAAAGTATTATTAATCTTGCCTAACGTCTCATCCTGGCTTAGGATGCCGTGCCGTCCGAACACATTGTATCTTCCATAGTATCCGCCGACCGACATCGCGTTTGAATAATAAATGGAAGCGTCTCCGTCCGTACCGATAGAGTCTCTCACCATAATACCGAAACCTTCCTGATTGTCCGGAGAAGCTTTTGTAATAAAGTAATCTACCTTCACCTTTGCTGTAATTTCAAAATTATCCGTCTGAGGATTCAGAACCGTATAGTAATACGCAATACCATCCTGTCCGTCATCCGTACATTTCCCTTTTCCTTCGCCTAACTCAACATTAATCGTTGTTACACCATTCTCCGTAACTGCCGTCGGCTTACTGCAATCTGCCGTAGACTGACCGAATACAATACTATGCCACTCTAAATCCTCATAACCAAATGTTGTCTTATCTCTAACCTCGGCTACATACGTTGTTGTCAAAGCCTGTCCTGCTACTGTCGCGTTAATGGTAATTGTATACTGTCCTGCTTCATCTTTCTTAAACGCAGATGAATCTACCGTATATTCACCTTCCGCCAGAAGCGCCGTCTCGCCGCTGTCAAATACTGCTTCTACCTCTAAACCTGCAGCGCTGAAATCTGTTCCTTTTACAAATGTTGTCGTCGCCGGATATGTCTTTATCGCAAGACCCGTTACGTTCCGTTCAACAACCTGTAATGTGTATTCTGCCGACTGCCCGCCGTAGGTAACCACATAAGTGTAGCTGCCCGGTACTGCAACATCCAGGTCTTTGTCCTTTGGCGCCACCGTAAATCCTGCCTGCAATACTTTTGTTGTTCCGTCGGAATATGCCGCGTTTACAAGAAGACCTTTTTTATAATCTTCTGCCTCTGCCGGTACGTCTTTATAAAACGTTGTCTGATTCGGACCGGTTAGTGTGATGGAAGTAACCGTTGCGTCGGAAATCTTAACCGGAATTTCCACCTGCTTTGTTACTTCCCCATGCGTATGCGCCACAATAATTTTTGAAGCGCCCGCTGCGGATGTATCAAACGTTACTGTCGTCTCCGCGTCACCGCTCTTAACTAAATCCTCTAATTTCTTTGTCACACCGCTGTTATATGTAACCGTTGCGTCAAAGCCTGTCCAGTCAATCATATCGATTGTATCATTCAAGGAATAATCTGTCTTAACCGGAAGATAGTTGACTGTAATATCATCTACAACTTCTTTAATTACCTGTGTGCTGATAGTAATCTCATGACCAAAATAATCCAGAACAATCTTACCCGTGTCATCACCGATTGCTGAAAAATCAAAACTTACCAGTCGGCAGTCCGCTGCGGAAATCTCTTTTGTCTGACCTCCTACCGTAACTTCTGCCTTAAAACCGGATAAATCGATATCCTGATAGCTGTTTCCCTGGCAATACGTCATTTTTGCCGGATTCGTAACAGCCCCAACCGTCGCCGCTGCCGCGTCCGCCGTCTTTTCATAATTCAATTTAACATTTTTAAATGTAACTGCCGCTGCTCTTGATGTAAATACGCCGGCATATATATTACTGCCGATTAAAATTTCACTGGCAGCGCCTTCTTTAATAAGCTCGCCTTCACGCCAAAGATACAGCTTGTCCCCTACCTTCTGAATCATAAGGTCATAAGTTTCACCTTGAGCACTTGCAATACCGTCGCCAATATTACCACGCTTAGATGTACGGTAACTACCCGCCGCAGCCTTGCCCGACTGCACAGTTCCCCCGACAAACGCGCTGTTTATCGGATTGGCTTCCGCGGTATTGTCGTGTGTTCCAACTGCCGCCCTGACCATTACGCCATATCCTATCTGATTTGCAGATACCCATGTATTCATCTGTGCCTGTGCGGAAAGGGTAAAATCACAGTCCATATCCATTGTGTAATAAAGGAAATTGATTCCCTCCTGACTTCCCGCAATTTTTCCGCCGTTACTTGTTGAGGATAACTGTACCTCTCCGTCTGCGGTTTCCTTAATTGCATTTTTCTCTGAAGTTGCTCCGTTGCCGAACACACTCCATGTCCAGCCTGTCCAGTTGCCGTCTGCTGCCGGCACGCCGCCTTCAAAACTTGTTGCGGCATTTACACGGATTGCCGTCCAGTCCGCCGGCATCATGCCGATAACCATCAGCAGCGTCAACGCCGCCGCAATCCATCTCTGTTTCGCCTTGTTCTTCATTAGGCCGTCCTCCTGTTTTATTTTTCGTGGAAATAAACCTGCAAATATTTCCTTTATTATACATTTTCTATTATATTTTTCCCCCGAAAAATGTCAACATGGTCCTTTGTATTTTTATGTGTTTTATTTCGACATCATTCCCCCTATTATGACACTTGCGGCTATTCCCGCAAACGTGGCAAGCAACGCCCCCGGCAGAGTCCACCTTGTTTTTTTAATTTTAGCCGTCATAAAATAGACCGACATCGTATAAAATACGGTTTCCGTACATCCCATCATAATTGACGCAACCAAACCGGTATAAGAATCTGTGCCAAACTCCTTAAAAATATCAAGCGCAAGCCCGGTTGCCGCTGAAGACGAGAACAAGCGCACAATGGCGAGTGGAATTAATTCTCCCGGAAAATGAAGCACCTCTGCAACGGCCGCAAGATTTTCGCACACAAAATCAAGAAACCCCGACGCACGGAGTACTCCCACTCCCACCATCAGACCAATTAACGTCGGCATGACTTCGACCACCGTTTTCATTCCATCCTTTGCCCCGGTCACAAAGCTGTCATACACATTACATTTCATTAAAACGCCAAACCCTACTATGTAAAAAATTGTGAACGGAATAATGAAATCAGATACATATACAAGAAATTGCATGAAAAAACACCATAAAACGTTTTGTACATTTTATGGTGCCTGTTATCACTTTATTCTTATTTGACAGGAATTTGCTCCGCAATTTCTCCGTCATGATTATGACGTATCAGATAAATTTCTGAACCCTTTGAAAACAAAAATTCTATTTCATGGTTACATCCCACAACATCTTTTAACTTCTCCAGTACGGCGTCGTCCGCTCCGTCCTTGTACCAGCGGGTATCCAGCATAAACAGAAAATCCTGTCCTTCTCCCGGACATCCCTCAAAATCAAACATATCGTTATAAACAATAAATTTTTCACAGAGTGGAAAATCATAATAATTTTCCATCATAGTCCAGTTTTCATATCCGTAATATACCCACGGAATCGTTCCGTACTCTTTCAATGCAGCAATTTTTTCGTGATACTCTCCCGTTCTGTCGATATAGCCCATAGATGTCTCGTCAAACTGCGCGACAAGTACATTAAATATCACAAAAAATCCCGGAATTACATATACGGCATACCGCTTGAGATTATCATTTACAAGATACTCCGAACAACTGATGAATATTATCAATACCGCCATGTAGGCAATGACGGCAGCCATATAAAAATAACGGTAATCCAGGTAAAAACTTGGTGTTACATGCGCAATGATAATACTGTAAAAAAACGCGCCGCCAAGCAGCATTGCTATAATAGGAAGATTCTTGTTCTTTTTAAGCACCAGAAAAATAAGTCCTGCAATAACAAGTACACATCCCAAAATCCAAAACTTGTAAAACATCAGTTTCGGAAGATAGGTTAGACCAATAAACAGCTCATGCAGCAGATTCGAAAAGTCTCCTGCTTTCGACATCACTTCCTCACCGCAGTAGCGGTAAAAAATCTGGTCAATCCATTCCTCCCACAATACTGTCGCGATTCCCACCGCTAATATCATAGAAACGATATAGCAGGCAAGTTTTTTCCACCATTTTCTTATAACGCAGTAAATGGTATATACCGCCGTAAACCCTACCGCAAACACAGCAAAATAATACTGTGTGAGAAATCCAAACGCAGTCGTTCCGGCAAGCGCCAAATGGAGGAACAGCTTGAGCCATTTATTTATATTCTCCTGCATCACAAGATAACTTAAAAAGATATATAACATCGCCCATGCCGTCATCATACAATACATACGGATTAACATACCATTTGTCAGCATCGACGGCAGTAAGCATAACGCAACCGCCGACGCGAAGGCCGCCCACTTTTTCCTTGTAATCATATAAAATATGAAATACGCAAAAATGCAGATACCGATAACACAGATTAAATTAACCGAAAGTCCAATCCATTTTGAGATGCTTCTTCCCGCAACAAGAGACGCCGCATGCATTGTCAGAAAATAGACAGGCGGATGGTCGTCTACCTTCACATTATTAATTGTCCTTCTAAAAAACTGACCTGCTTCCGGACTCATATCATCTACAACAAAGCTTCCGTCATACCATGTCTGATATGTTATCCTTGGTCCCAGACCGGAGCCGGAATTTGCCGTAAAATATGAATAAATCTCGTCGCAAAACCACATAATCTTGTGATTTCCCCAATAGACAAACACACCTGTAACAACCGCCACTGTCAGCAAAAGCACAAGCGCATTTAATGCTATTTCCCTTTTGTTTTGTTTTACAAAATCCTTAAATCGACTCATTGTTACTCTCCTACTTCAAAGTATGCCTTACTTTATAAACATTTAAAAGACCTTTTTCCGTCAACTGGGTAATCTCCAGTTCTCCCGGAAAACATGCCTCCACATACAACAATGCATCTGTCTCATATGGTGTTCCCGTCTCCGCAAATACTAAAAACTCAAAATTACGATTTGTAAACTCCGCATCCATAAATTCGGAATCATAATTCACCATTATAAACTGGTCCGCCATCATTGCGTCATACATTAATTCAGTCATCATCGCGTTCTCATAACCAAAGTAAATCCAAGGTATGTGTTTATTTTCATCTAAAAGCGCCATCTGCGCACGATAAGAGCCTCTCAAATCCACATACAATACGGAATCTTTGTCATAAATAGGACGGATAACATTAAGAACCGTTAAAATCAGACAAAGAACAGCCGTAATCATTGTACTTTTGTTTCGAACCAGATAATCCAGACAAAAATAAACGGCAAGAATTTCCGCAATATATGCAATCACAACCACCGGAAAAAAATATCTGTAGCTCAAAAGATGCAACGGCGTAAGGTGTACTACCGCAATGGAATAAAACAGCGCAGTCAGAAAAAGCGACAAAATATATTTTAAATGCTTGTCCTTTTTTATTATAAGAAAAATAACTGCTGCCGCCAAAATAAGTGCCGCCAGAATACCAAGCCGATTATACATCAGCGTAAACATGTGCTCAAATCCATATCTTATCGAGTTGAACAATTTTCCGAACTGAAACGCGTTGTCCTTCACCGCACCGCCAAGATATCCCGAAAACATATGTCTTAACCACGTTCTCCAAAATAGCGTCGCCGCAACTACAGACGCTGCCAGACTCCCAACATAAACAAGGCAACGTCTCCATTTTTTTGTAAACAACTGATACAGACAGTAAAAAAAAGTAAAAATCACGCAGAATACCGCAAAATAATACTGCGTCAAGAATCCGAAAAACGTCACCGCGCCCAGCAGAACATATAAATGCCACTTTTTTTCTCCGTCAGTTTTTTTCTCCAGAAGCCATGTTACATAAACAAACAACAACACCCACATCGAGAACATTCCATACATTCTTAAAAACATATTTGTGGATACTACAGCGGGAGAAGTAATGTATATCAAGCATGCGCAGATGCTTATCAGCCGTTTTCCCGTAATCTGCTCTATCAGCGCATACAATACGATTAAACTGACCACGGCAAAAAGCCAGTTTGCCGCAAGCGCTATCCATTTCGAACTGCTTCCCGTACAAAGCACGGAAAGAAAATGAATCACAAAATAATACATCGGCGGATGAACGTCGCCTTTATTATTTAACATTACCTGACCAAAGTGAAAACCGTCTGTGGCAGATAAAATCCGGTTAATTTCCTCACCGCTGTACCATCGCTGTGATTCTAACTGATACGTCAAAAACTCATTGTCAGAATTTGATAAAATATAGGTATATATTTCATCACAAAAATTAACGCTTTTTATCGTTCCCCAGCAGATAAACACACCGGTAAAAATTATCAATATCGCTGCGACAACGGCTATGTCAATCGTCCATCCCTTTTCTTTCATTAAGTTTTTTATTCCCACTGCCGTACCTCCATCCATAAACTTCCTCTATTATAAAGTTTTCCTAATAGTTCGTCAATGAATCTTACTTTTTTTATTTATCTTGATACTACAGTAAAAAACGGCAGCCAGTGTACTGACGAGCGTAGCCAGTATTGCCGGAGCCACGATTGCCGCCGGATTGACACTTCCGTACTGACTCCGGTACGCGATAATATTCACCGGAATCAGCTGCAGGGATGAAATATTGATAATCAGAAACGTACACATCGCGTCGCTTGCCACATCTGACCGGTTCAGACTCTGAAGCTCCTCCATTGCTTTCAGTCCCGCCGGAGTTGCCGCCCAGCCAAGTCCAAGAATATTGGCAATAATATTGAGTGAAATATAATTCCACGCTTTATGCTCTTTTGGCAGTTCCGGGAATAAACCTCTTATAATCGGAATAATGCGGTTTGTCGCCGCTCTTATAAGCCCCGATTCGTTGGCAATCTCCATAATCCCCGTCCATAACGCCATGACGCCCAGCATGGTCACACAGAGTGAGACCGCTTCCTTTGCCGAATCCAGAATGCCGTTTCCCACCGCCGAAATATTTCCCGTAACACTTCCGTAAAGGATACCCACCAGTATCATAAAAGCCCAGATATAATTTAACATGATACACCTCAAAAGTGTCTCTTTTCTTAATTATATACATCTTTTTGTAAAATAGTAAAATTTGAAGCATTTATTTGCAAAATAAATACCCGGGATATCATCTATGATGATATCCCGGGTTCAATTCATCGGCAGTACTGCTATCTCATATGAAATGGCCTCTTTTCTTCCATCTCCTTCTGAATCGCATTAATATCTTCCTCATACTGGGCAATCCTTGCCTCATATGCCTTTAACTTGGATTTGCCCCCCGCGTCTTTACCGCGGATTCGGCGTTCGACTGTCTCTATTTCGGTTGTGTAAGATCTTAATTTCTGGTCTTTATCACTAATCTCCATATCAAGACGGTCTATGACTATCTTGAGCGCCTTCTTTTCATTCATGGCGAGCACTCCAAGCGTTGCCATATGCGCGGCCTTTTCCGTCCGCTCCTCCCGAAGCTTCTCCAACTGGTCGGTAATGCCTCTTTTAGAATCCAAGAGCTGATTGAGAAAACGTTCTTCCTCTTCCTGCTCCGCAATCTTACCGCCAACCGTCTTCTGAAACTGCTCATATTCCGCAACAACACTCTGGCGCTCTTCATTCAGCCGCTCTATTTTGATATTCATATTGACGACGTAATCGTTATATTCCTGTTCCAGCCTTGCATTTTCACGCCGAATCTTTTCAGCTTCTTCCGCCGCGGCCGCCCTTGCTGCCTCCGCCGCCTCACGACGTTCCATTTCCGCCCTGTACTCCGTCTCGCGACGTTCTCTCTCCACACGCTCCGCAGCTTCACGGCGCTCTCTTTCCGCACGTTCCGCCGCCTCACGGCGTTCTCTCTCAAGTTCAATCTCTATTCTGCGTTTAATCTCCGCCTGCACCTCTTCCCACTTGGTAAGAAGTTCCGCCGGTCTGTCTGCTCCCGTCGTGCGGAATTCTCTTCCATCCGGCAATACAAACACCGTATACGCAGACGACGCAAACGACTTAACATCCGATATAATCCGCTCCACAATACTAAGCCAAATCTTATCGGTTCCCAATATTTTAAATACATTCTGATATGCGTCCATAATGTCATGTACATTAGATGAATATGCGCCGGTATATTTATCCAGCTCCATAACCGCTTCTAAATAACAAGCATCGTTCGGGTCCGAAAAACGGTCTACTTCAAAACGTTCTTTCAAATCCGTGCATTTTCTTTTATGCTGTGATTCCAGTTCATGCCTTGCAGAATCAATACACGAAAGCGCATCCTCAAACATATAAACAGCTTCTCTGCTGTTTAACTGCCCCTGCGCGGATAGAACGTTCAACGCATTGACCATGGCTGTAATCAGCGCCTGACTCTTAAACCCATAGTTCGCCGCATGCTTAACATTACGCTTTGCACACCGCAATCCCCTTTCAAATATGTCCCTATACGCCATTCTGTCGTTCATATTTATATCTTTGAGGGAACTGTCGATATTGATGTTAAATTTTATTCTGTTGCTATTTTCAAATTCTGCTCTGCTGTGAACCGCCATCTATATCTCTCCCTTCTACAACTATAAAGAAATAAATGTATACTAAATATAATATAGTATATTATATCGCAAAAATCATATTTCAACAACCTTTTGTTCATTTTTTCATACAATCCGGGGAGGCGATTTCCGCCGTAAACATTAATCCTCCTCAATTACATGCATTTCTAGATAATCAAACTCTAACTGCTCTATAAAGTTATCCTTGCGGAATTTAACGCGCCCATGCCTCTTAAACTCGTTAATATTCGCGTCAAGCCAGATTGGTTTTCCCAAATCAAATTCATAACAAGCCTTATCTATCGCGTCAAATACTTTCTTGGTCCGGTTTACCTCTGTATTATCTTCTACTACCATGTCACGTATCATACGGGTATCTTTAAATTCTTTAAACCAGATTCTCATGGTTTGTAATCCTTTCTAGACAACGACATTTCTCTTCTCTCCTGCAAGAAAACTCTGAATATTTTCATAAACCTCTTTCATCAAACGGGAACGTGCTTCATAAGTCGCCCAGGCAATATGAGGTGTAATTATCAGTTTACTACTGTCTTTTATCTGATTCAACGGATTATCCTCTGTAATCGGCTCCCGGCAGACCACATCCAATGCGGCGCCTCCGATTAAATCTTCATCGAGCGCCCGTTTTAAGTCAGCCTCATTAATAATCGGGCCACGTCCTACATTCACCAGAATCGACGTTTTTTTCATTTTGCGAAAAGCATTATAATTCATCAGATTTTCTGTCGCGGGATTTAACGGTGCATGAATTGACAAAATATCGGACTGTTGCAAAATTTCGTCAAACGTCACCTTCTCATAGTCGCTGTTGTGATTCCTGCCGCTTGTAGAATAGTAAATGACCCTGCATCCAAATGCCTGCGCGACCTTGGCGACACCTCTTCCGATTTCTCCCAGACCAATAATTCCCCATGTCTTTCCGAAAAGTTCCATAAATATTTTGTCAAAATGTGTAAAAACCGGTGCTTTTGCATATTCGCCGCTCTTCACGTATGAATCATAATAACTCAGCTTTTCCATAACATAAAACATCAGTGCAAACGTATGTTGTACCACGGAATCAGTCGAATAACCGCTGACATTTGCAACGCGGATTCCACGTCTTTTCGCATATTCCAAATCAACATTGTTATATCCTGTTGCCGTCAGTGCAATCATCTTCAAATTCTTTGCGCCATCCAGAGTTTCTGCCTGCATCATAACTTTATTCACAATAGCAATATCCGCGTCCGCTAGGCGCTTTTTTGCCTCTTCCACTGTACTCGTCTTATAACAAACCACTTCCCCAATCTGTTCAAACGGTGAAAGGTCAATATCGTTCCCTAAAGTCAGTGCGTCCGTAATAACTATTTTCATCGTGTTCTCCTTCTCCCCAAAATAGAGACGACACCGAATACAATAAGCTGCATTCGGTGCCGGATTAATCATTTCTCTGAATGTTATAAACGCTTTAACAATTCTTCTCTTTCTTTCTCAAATCCAGGTTTGCCAAGAAGCGCGAACATATTCTTTTTATAGCTCTCAACACCCGGCTGGTCAAATGTATTAACTCCTAAAATATAGCCGCTTACGCCGCACGCAAACTCAAAGAAATAGAATAATTCTCCAAGATAAAACTCGTTCTGTTCAGGAACTCTTACCATAAGATTCGGAACATTACCATCCGTATGGGCAAGAATTGTTCCGTTCATTGCGCTCTTATTAATGAAATCAACGGTTTTTCCTGCAAGATAATTAAGACCGTCCAAATCAACCGGCTCTTCCTCAAGGATTACCTCGCACCTGCTCTTTTCCACATTCACGACTGTCTCAAACATAATTCTGGAACCATCCTGAATAAACTGTCCCATAGAGTGAAGGTCTGTCGTAAGATCCACAGACGCAGGCATCAAACCTTTTTGGTCTTTACCTTCGCTCTCTCCAAACAGCTGCTTCCACCACTCCGATGTATAATGGAGGCTTGGCTCATAATTACATAAAATCTCAACCTCTTTGCCTTTTCTTAACAAAATATTTCGAATCGCCGCATACTGAAGAGCGTCGTTATCATCAAATGCGTTTTCAAGAGCTCTCTTACGCCCTGCGGCAGCTCCCTCCATCAGCTTATCCAAATCGGCTCCGCTTACCGCAATCGGCAGAAGTCCTACTGCCGTTAGGACAGAAAAACGTCCGCCCACGTCATCCGGAACAACAAATGTCTCATATCCTTCTTCTGTCGCAAGATTCTTTAACGCGCCTCTGGCTTTATCCGTTGTAGCGTAAATTCTCTTCGCAGCTTCTGCTTTGCCGTATTTTTCTTCCAGCTTCTTCTTAAATACGCGGAACGCAATCGCCGGTTCTGTCGTAGTTCCTGATTTTGAAATAATGTTTACCGAAAAATCCCTGTCTCCGATTACTTCCAGTAAATTGGAAATATAGGTACTGCTAATACTGTTTCCCACAAAATAAATCTCCGGCGTCTTGCGGATTTCCTTTGAAACGGAATTATAGAAATTATGTCTCAAAAACTCAATCGCTGCCCTTGCGCCAAGGTAAGAACCGCCAATACCAATAACAACAAGTACTTCTGAATCTGACTGAATCTTAGCCGCCGCTTTCTTGATTCTTTCAAATTCTTCCTTATCGTAATCCACAGGAAGGTCAATCCAGCCGAGGAAATCATTACCTGCTCCTTCCCTCGAAAGTAATAAGGTCTTCGCATCTTCAGCAATCTTCTTCATGTATTGAACTTCATGCGGCTTAATAAAACTCTCTGCTTTTGAATAATCAAATTTTACCTGTGCCATAACGAATATCTCCTTTTCCGCGATTTTTTACCCGTCGTTAGACGAACATTTATGGTTATATTATATAAGATTGTTATTAAATTATCAAGTATTTATCCGAGTTTCCTACTAAATTATTCCAAAAGTTGACCATGGGCCAATTTATTAAAATTTCATAAATTTTAGCGTTCACATATTGATTTTACATGCAAAAGTATTATAGTTAGTGGTAATACGATATCTGACTGGAGGGATACATATGAAGAGCGCAGAAGTTTTTGCATTATGCTTAATTGTTACTATTATTTCATTTCTCGGATTTGTCGTTGAAAATGTATGGCTTTCCATGACAAAAGGTTACATTGATAACCGTAATATGACTCTCCCTTTTCTTCTGGGATACGGAATCGCTATTGTACTTATCTACCTTTTGTTCGGTACGCCGGAACATCTTAAGATTTTCGGATTTGAAACAACAATTACAAGCACGTTCGCACAGACTGTTATTTACTATGGCATTGTAATTATTTGCGTGAGTGTCGGTGAAATTGTTTTAGGTACATTTGTAGAAAAAACCTGCGGTATTATCTGGTGGGATTATACAAGACTTCCAATGCATATCACCCGCTATACGACGATACCTACCAGCATGGCATTTTCTCTGGGTATCACAGTTTTTATGAGGCGTTTTTTCACACCGCTTATGACCCGGTTCCTGCAAATGGAGTCCGACAACTTAAAATTCTGGGCAATTACATTTATGACGCTTCTTTGTGTGGATTTTCTTGTAAATGCCGTAAGGATTGCCGCTACAGGAGAACTGCGTTCAACCTGGAAAATAGATACAACACATACCAGAGGGTATCGTTTATTACATTTATAGAAACAATTGATACCGGATAAGCATAAAAGGGACCGATTATATTCAATAATCAGCCCCTTTTTATAACCTATCCTTAAATTCCCGCAACCAGCTCTTTTAAAATTTCTACGGAATTTTGAATCGCCATCGCCTCAAATGTCGGATAATCCATCGTCGCGCTGTCGTCTGCCTTATCGGAAATCGCACGCAGTATCAAAAACGGAACTTTATTCAGATACGCCGTCTGCGCGATTGCCGCACCCTCCATTTCTGTACAGAAACCGTCGAAATTCTGAATCAGCCTGTCCTTTACCGCCTTATCGGAAATAAACTGGTCGCCGCTGACAACACGTCCTACATGAACGCCCACTTTCGGCGCCGCCTTTTTACATGCCGCCTTGCCAAGTTCAATGAGGCGTTTATCTGCCTGAAAAGAAAGTACGTCCATTCTTGGAATCTGTCCCAGAGGATATCCGAAACCCGCCGCATCCATATCATGATGAAGCACATCGTCCGATAATACTACATCGGCAATATTAATCTCTGCTCTGAGAGAACCTGCTATACCAGTATTAATTACATAATCCACGTTAAATTTGTCCACAAGTATCTGTGTGCAGACAGCAGCATTAACCTTGCCGATACCGCTTCTGACAATTACAACATCCTTTCCGTCCAGCGTACCCATCCTAAAAACCATGGATGCTTTCTCGTAAGTCTCTGAAATCTCCATGACCTCAACAATCTGAGCAACCTCTTCATCCATCGCACCTATTATACCTATCATTTTATTTCTCCTTCATCATAAAATATCATAAATCTATTGTAACATTTTCCGGCAGAATTGAAAACCAGTAATTAAAATGTTATACTATTGTGAAACAATTTCTTATCACATAAAATATATTATATTATGCATAATAAATTAAAGGAGAATTACTATGAATTACACACCATCCGGAGTATGCTCCCGTCTTATCAGCTTTGAAATTGACGGCAGTACAATTAAATCTGTTCAATTTACGGGCGGCTGCGCAGGCAATACGCAGGGCGTCGCAAGACTGCTGGAAGGTATGGACATTGATGAAGCCATCAGCCGTCTTGACGGCATAAAATGCGGATTCAAACCCACATCATGTCCCGACCAGCTTGCCAAGGCTCTTAAGCAATACAAAGAAGCCAATCAATAACAATCCCTATGGGAGGACCAATATGAAAAAAATTATATTAACAGGCGGCGGAACGGCAGGTCATGTTACACCAAATATAGCGCTGCTTCCCGCCCTCAGAGAAGCCGGATTTGAACCGGAATATATCGGTTCTTATGACGGAATCGAAAAAAGATTAATTGAAGAATTTAATGTACCATATCACGGGATTGCAACCGGTAAATTCCGTCGTTATCTCGATATCAAAAACATAACCGACCCGTTTAAAGTTATCAAGGGTTATACGGAAGCGTCAAAACTCATGAAGGAATTAAAACCCGACATTATATTTTCAAAAGGCGGTTTTGTCTCTGTTCCGGTAGTTCTTGCCGCAAAGAAACATAAAATTCCTGTAATCAGCCATGAATGTGATATGACGCCAGGTCTTGCAAACAAAATTGCCAAACCCGCCGCCACGAAAATATGCTGTAACTTTCCTGAAACCGTCGGTCTGCTTCCGAAAGACAAAGCCGTTCTTACCGGAACACCGATTCGTCAGGAATTATTACAGGGAAATCGTATTGCGGGATTAGACTTTTGCGGCTTTCATTCATTAAAACCGGTGATTTTGGTTATTGGCGGAAGTACCGGCGCCGTTCATGTCAACGATGCAGTCAGAGCTATTCTCCCTAAACTGTTGCCGGAATTTCAGGTTGTGCACCTGTGTGGTAAAGGAAAACTTGACGAAGGATATAACAACATAAAAGGTTACATCCAGTTTGAATATGTCAATAAAGAACTGCGCGATGTATTCGCGGCTGCAGATATTGTCATCTCAAGAGCCGGAGCCAACGCAATCTGCGAACTTCTGGCATTAAGAAAGCCGAATCTGTTAATTCCGCTTTCCGCCAAAGCAAGCCGCGGCGACCAGATTCTAAACGCCAAATCATTTGTCTCACAGGGATACAGCTTGATTTTGGAAGAAGAGGAAATGAATAATGACTCACTCTATGCAAAAATAAAAGAATTATATGAAAATCGCTATCAATATATTGATACTATGAAAAAAAGCGCTCAAAGTAACGCTATTCCTGTTATCTTAGATTTAATAAAAGAATATGCAAAAGACAGCGATTGCCAATAAAACAGAGAAAGCTGTGAATTAAGTACAACACTACTTAATCCACAGCTTCTCCATTTATCATAAGGAAATTAAACGCGAAATCCCCGGTTGCTCTCCAACCCAAAACTTTCGTTCAAAGTACCTTTTCCATAGGTGAGTCCTGCATACACCTGTTGTGTATTTTTCATAACAGGTCCTCTTCTGTCTTCATTTTTTATCTGCTCAAACGCATTTCTTAATTTTTGAATCATACCGATACACCGCTCTAAATCTGCTGTCTCTTTTGATACGGACGCTTTTATAATGGTGCGGTTTATAAACATGTATATTTGCATGAAGTTTAATGATATTTCATACTGCAAATCCAACGCATGATTTAATTCATTAATAACACCCTGACTGCTCTTCAGGCTGGTACGAAATTCCTGAATTTTATCTTCCCTGCAATACGAAACTGCATCATTCAAATATACTTCCAGCATTTCATACAAAATAATAATTAGCTCTGTAGGAGATGCCTGCATTATACGATAAGAAAAACCTGATGTCTGTTCTTTCGTCATGACATGCCCTCCTTATTATCTCTGCAATAATTGTAAGGCTGTTTCCGGTCTTGCGTTTGCCTGCGAAAGCATGGATGTTCCTGCCTGCGCCAGCACATTCTGCTGTGTATACTGCGTCATCTCCTCAGCCATATCCGTATCCATAATTCTTGAAATCGCTGCCGTCAGGTTCTCCTCGGATACTTCCAGATTTGAAGTCGTATGTTCCAATCGATTCTGATATGCGCCAATCTTGGAACGGATTGACGATAATCTGGTAATTGCATCATCTACAGACTGAATCGCCTTTCCCGCATTGGCATGTGTAAATACATTCAAGTTATCCAATCCCAACGACTCTACCGAAACTTCCGGTAAATTAACGGCAATAATCTGATTTTCGTTAGCGCCTACATGAACCCTCAAAACGCCCATATCAGTAACTTCCTGTTCCATCGAAACTGCCCCGCCGTTATCTGCAACAACATTTCCCGGCACTTTAACAATAAACGTTTTATCATTATTATCGCGCACAGTAATTGTCTCACCATACGTCGACATCGTCGCAGAGTTCGCAAATCCCACTCTCTCTCCGTTTGCTTTTGTAAAATCTGCCTGTACGTCCTTTCCGGTCTCTGTCTGTTCTGTCTTCAGTCCCAATTTTGCTGCCAGGTCCGGATTGTCGCAGGTAATCTCCATCACCTCATTTGAACCGTATGTAGTCGTTAAGAATACAAACGCCGTTCCATTTCCAACCGCCACCGACTCATATCCTTCCGTGTCTCCGTACGTTGCCTTATCCAGCGTAGCCCCCGGTGTGATATTTATCATGCTGCCGCCAGCCTGATACGTTCCGTAAGCAAGCTTTGTCGCTATCGTTCCCAGCGTATCACCCTCAAGAATATCTACCTTGAGTCCGTTAATATTCACAGTGCCTTCCAGATTCTTTGTAATAACTTCATTGTTACCCATTGCGATAGCGCTGCCTTCTACAACAGCCTTTTCCGCATCCTGTGTAATCGTAATTCCATACACTCCGTCCGCAAATCCGTCAGTTACTTCCATCTGCTTTACGCCTTCAACATTGGAATATACTCTTCTCTCAAGATTCCCATTTAACAAATTCTTTGTATTAAAATCCGTATCTGCGGAAATTCTGTCAATTTCCTTATTCAGAGAATCCATTTCCTCCTGAATCGCAGAACGCTCGTCAACTGAATTCACATCATTTGCCGCCTGAACGGATAATTCTTTCATTCTCACAAGCATGGACTGAATTTCTTCCATAGCTCCTTCTGCCGTCTGTAAAACAGAAATGCCGTCCTGCGCGTTGGTATCTGCCTGCCCAAGTCCTCGAATCTGCGCGTGCATCTTCTGTGAAATAGCCAAACCTGCCGGGTTATCCTTGGAATGGTTAATTTTATATCCTGACGACAATCTCTCTAACGAGAGCGATAAACGGTCCTCCGTTGTTGACAACTGTGCATTGGCAATAATTGCCGACATATTTGTATTAATTCTCATAAACTATCTATCCTTTCAACGGCACTCCGTTGCACGTGTTTCTTTATCGACATCCATGTCTTACTTGAATATTTACATCTGTTATACTTATCGGTTCGTTTCTTTCGATTACTTAGCCTTTTATTGTAATTAGATTTGTCAAAATTTCCTTGGCCGTCCGATAAATTAATGAAGAAGGAACGCCCTCGCCCTTATCCGCCAGATGCACCTGCGGAACCTCGCTTCCCTGCCCCACAAGTATTTTTGCGTTCTTTATTCCCAGTCTTTCAAATCCGGCATAAATACTGTTTATTGCATCTTCTAACGCTTCGGACATTCCGTTATTTTCCGTAACAATATAACCGGTCGTTTTTTCCGCCGTCACGTGAAGCTGCGCGAACACATTTCCCAACGCTTCCGTGGAGAAATTCATCTCCATCTTTCCTTCGTTTTCCTGCGTCTTTATCATTTTCAGACGAATACTGCCAACGCCTTCTTCCGTGGCAAACGGAATAAAATACTGCTGCCTTCTTCCCAATGCGCTCATAAATTCTACGGTTTTACCAAGATTTTTTAACCGGTTAATATCAAGATAGGTATCTTCTGTATTCGTTTTCATAATACGTTTTGCCGCCTCTTTCACCTGCTCCTGAAGCTTGCTGTAATCTTCCTCTAACGCGTCGCCGTCCTCCAAATCATCCAACATTGCGGAAAGCGTTTCGTTGACCTTTTCGTCTTTTGTTGAGGATAACTCGTTAAATACCTTATTCCCCTGCATTAACTCTTTTGCCGCCATCACATTATAAAATGTCACCGGCAGCGCGTAATCCGTAATCATCCTCATAATATTTTCTTCAATATTCTGATACTCTGAAGCCTCCCTCACAAGTTCCGAGTAATACTGCTCTTTTACCTTCTCATCTTCCACGCGGTATTTCTCCATCAGTTCCGCCATTCTTTCCAGACTGATTTCCTCAGGATTCCCTTCCTCCGACGCTTTTTTAAGTCCCTGCGGCGTAACAGTTTTACCAAGCTGTGAAAAAAGATTCTCAAAATACTGAACATTTCCTTCAACTTCACTCATTCCCGCGTCGGTATCCAGCGTCACGTCCATATTATACTTCTTACGGCTGTTCACCGCCATCACAAGATTTTTCAAATTAATGTCCGCATTCTGATTCATCAGCGCACCGACAGCTTTACCCGCATCCTTGCGAAACATATGGAACATTTTATAAATACCGATATACTGACTGCGTTCATTTGGCGTAATTTCTTCCGCATGCTCCAGCTTGTAAAGAAACTCACTGTATTTTACCGATGCGTCCTGTTCCCCGTAATTTTCATTAATATATTTATTTAAATCGGCAATGTCCGTTTCCATCGGATTAATGCCTTCTTTAATCATATCATAAACAACCTGCGGACTCATATTATCCATCAGATTATTCAACATACTGTCCAGATATTTTACCTGATTAATATTTTCCGTTGTCATCTCCATACTGTTATACGCGAGAATACGGACTGCCCTGACATTTATCTCGTTATATTCCATATGGGTCTCGGCTAAAATACTTTCCGCGCTGTTATTGACCGCCGCCTTTACCGAATCCCCCATATCGCTTCTTACTTTCGTCGACATGGTTTCATACGCCTGACCCGCTTCTTCATACTGCCGCTGCATATCATAAGAAATCTCGGATACAGATGTAATCGTCAGTTCGGTCTTTACGCTAATCATTGTACCGATTGCCGCACACGGCGCAAACCGTAACGCCATCAACGCATTATTGATATTTGCCACACTGTTTAAATCAGACTCTGAAACACTTCCTGCATCGGCTTTCGTAAGCTGCTCATTGATGAACTTCGTTTCTTCCTGCCTTAACAGTTCCACTAATGTATGCAAATCCTCAGAATAAATATCGATTCCCTGGCGCATAATGGACATCGTTGCACCTGCCGTCATCAGAAGCCTTGCCTCGAATAATGCCCGATAGCCGGAAATCACCCGCGCATCATTCTGCGCTCCGCCCTCTGTCACGGTACTGCTGTTCATTGCAGCTTCAAGGCTGCTTATCGTAAGCGTCTGGCTGGATGAAACAACGCATACAACACTCTCATATGTAGCAAAATGAACAATATTCATTGCTCTGGCAGCCTGTTTCCACTCATTATACTCATCCGCCAGATTCACGTCTGCCGCTTTGTTTCCCTCTGCCATAGATGTTACCGTGTCATCAATCACCTTATTTTCTTCATAAACAAATGACAAATTGTCCAGTTGATTTTTCAGCACAAGATTATCTTTCGTAACCGGAAGCTCATTGGTTATCAGCCATTTTGCGTCTTCATAAACCTTTTCGGATTCATCAAGTCCTGCCTGCTCTATGATTTTTTTTACCTGCGGCCTCATCTGCTCCCACTGTTCTTGTGCCAGACCACCTTTATATCCGTTATTTACGGTGCTATGATTCGCTTTATATACATTCTCTATCGTCGGCTCCATCTGGTTTCCGATAAGATATGCTTTTGCTTCGTCACGAAGCGGCATCTGCTCTGCCACATCTTTCGCCATCTCCATAGCGCTTGTCACATCCGTCACGTTATCCTCCGTAACCGGCATATAATTATCGTCAAGCGCAGCCGCAACTTTCGCGGAAAGATTTCCTTCCGTATCAACGCTTTCTTTATCCGCATGCTCGAAAGCGCCGGAAAATTCCCGATAATTCTCGTTATAAGCCATGAGCATTAACTTAATGCGGTCAACAACCGTCACCAGTTCCTCATCATCAATATCATTGATATCAAAACCGTCCTCGTCAAGTTTCACTGCTTCCGCACCTGACAGCTTATTAAACAACGCCTTCAATCCTGCCTTCGCCGCCTGTGCGTCCGCCTTTAACTGTTCCTCAACGGAACTGATACCTTCCGTTAACCCGCTCAATGTTTTATTAACGTCCGTCGACTGCATCGGAGAGCTTAAATTTGTAATAACCCTTTCAAATGCGTTTACGGTCTCCTTAGCCGCCGCGCCGGTCGGAAGCTTCGCCTGATTACTCACCGTCTGCGCGTTATATGTATTCTGAACCGAATTAATATTCACTCGTATTACCCCTTTCGTTTCCAGTCAAAATAAAAATACCTGTGCAGGTTTAAATCCTACACAAGTATTTTCGGCATAAACATACTTTTATATTATGGTCTTATTGATATTTTGTATTTTATGATTAAATTCATATATACGGACGCCATACGGAGCCATATTCACTTTCAAAGAATACTCGCAGCCGTTAAACGGCTTTTTAACAGAAGAAAGCTCTCCCTGCGCTTTTCCGTTTTCATCCATAATCAGTCTGTATTTCCCTCTGTCCGCCACGCCGACCGTATAATTTTTTCGCTCAACAGGCGTGAAATTAATGACGAACAACAAACTCTTCTTTCCGGTTGGTGAAAATCTCATAAAGGAATAAATGCTGTTTTCGTTATCATTCGCATTACTCCACATAAAACCGTCCGGATTATAATCCGTCTCATAAAGCGCCGGATATTTCTGATATAAATGGAATAATCCTTTAATAAATTCCTGCAGTTTTTTATGCTGCGGTTCCGAAGCGACATGCCAATCCAGAGCCCTCGCCTCGCTCCATTCCGTAGGCTGCCCGAATTCCTGCCCCATAAATAATAATTTCTTTCCCGGATGTCCGGTCATATAAGCGTACGCTGCTTTCAGATTTCTGAACTTGTCCTCATACTCTCCCGGCATTTTATTGAGCATGGAACATTTTAAATGAACCACCTCATCATGTGACAATACAAGAATAAAACGCTCACTATACGCATACATCAGGCTGAACGTCATTTTGTGATGATTTCCCTTTCTAAACAACGGGTCGCACTTCATATATTCGAGAAAATCATGCATCCATCCCATGTTCCACTTAAATGTAAATCCTAAACTGTCGTTCTCGCCCACCACGCCGCTGACTGCCGGCCACGCTGTCGACTCTTCCGCAATGGTAATTGCCCTTGGAAATCTCTCATTGACAATCTTATTCATATGCCTTAAGAAATCCATCGCTTCCAGATTGCCGTTTCCACCGTATTTGTTTGCCACCCACTGCCCGTCGTTTCTTCCGTAATCAAGATACAGCATAGATGCAACTGCATCTACCCGGAGTCCGTCGATATGGAACTTATCAATCCAGAACAGCGCATTGGCAATCAGAAAATTTACGACTTCCGTCTTGCCGTAATCAAAAACCTTCGTTCCCCAGTCCGGGTGTTCGCCTTTCCTTGGGTCCGCGTATTCATATGCCGCCGTCCCGTCAAAATTGGCAAGACCATGCGCGTCTCTTGGGAAATGTGCAGGTACCCAGTCCAAAATCACGCCAATACCATTCTTATGCATATAATCCACAAAATACATAAAGTCCTTCGGCGTTCCGTATCTGGAGGTAGGCGCATAATAACCGGTTACCTGATACCCCCATGACGCGTCGTACGGGTATTCGGCAATTCCCATCAGCTCAATATGCGTATAGCCCATATCCTTCACATAAGCCGCAAGTTCCGGCGCTATTTCTTTATAATTATAAAATCCGTCTTCCGTTCCGTCGTTTTTCTTTTTCCATGAGCCAAGCTGACATTCATAAATGGTCATTGCCTCCTTTAAATGGTCCGCTTTGCCCTTGGTCTCAATCCACTTCGCGTCCTCCCACTTATAATTGTCAAGAGACGTTACTTTAGACGCTGTTCCCGGTCTCATCTCCGCAGCGTTTGCATACGGGTCCGCTTTATAAAGCTTTTCTCCGTTCTGCGAGATAATTAAGTATTTGTATAACTGTCCTTCCTTCACTCCCGGAATAAATCTATCATAAATACCTCCATCCGAAATTCTGTGCATCGGGTATTCGTTTTCATTCCAGTTATTAAATTCACCGATTACATAAACCTCTTTTGCCCTCGGCGCCCATACAGAAAAATACACGCCCCTTTTTCCATCAAACGTTGTAGGATGCGCGCCCATTTTATTATAAATTTCATAGTGGGTTCCCTGTCCAAATAGATACGCATCCAGTTCTGTTATAAATATTCGGTTACCTGCCATATAAACCCCATTTCTATATATCCTTTCCGTTCACCGGATATATGTATATTGATAACTTATTGTATCATAAAAACAAAAAATTGACCACTAGTTTTGTAAACAAAATATATTTGACATTTATTCCCACGATATTTAAAATAAACATATATTTTTGCTTAGGAGTAAACGATGAACTCTACAAAACGACAAGTCTACTTAGATGTATTAAGAATTATCGCAATACTGTGTGTTCTCTTTAACCACAGTGGTGAAAGCGGCTATTTCATTTTTACTCTCACCGAAAAAATTCCTATTCAGATAATTTCTATTTTTTTATCCTCAATAAGCAAAATGGGTGTTCCGCTGTTTTTTATGATTTCCGGCGCGCTCTTATTAAAAAAAGAAGAATCTTTCAAAGACCTTTATCTAAAACGGGTTCTTCGCTACATCATTATCATTTTTGTTTTTTGCGGACTTTATTATTTCTATCAATGCCGGCTGAATCATACGTCTTTCGATTTCAAGGAAATGATACGGCAGACTACGACCGGACAGACACAGACTTCCTACTGGTTTTTATACAGCTATCTCGGTTTTTTGGTTTCTCTGCCTCTGCTGCGCAAAATTGCTGCCGCGTTTTCCGTAAGCGATTTTATCTACCTGATTTGTCTGTATGTCGCCGGCGTAGGTGTCTTCGGACTTTTGGCACGCACCTTTATCGGTCAGATTGTAGTATACATCCCCTTTGCCGTAGATATTCTCGCTTATCCGCTGCTGGGATATTTTTTTGCCGAAGTTGTTCCCGCGCATGAACCGGATAAAAAGATTTTCCGGCTCATGATTTTACTGGCTCTTGCCGGACTGATCTTGAATATCGCCATAACAGAATACGACCATTATTTATTCAAGGGTTGGAATGAATCCGGTCTTTCTGCTTTTGTTATATTCCCGACAATCGCAACATTTTATATAACAAAATATTTTTTTGACCGCGTCACCGTCCCCGCCGTATTGCAGAAGATACTCTGCGCGTTAGGAAGTTGTACGTTTGGCGTGTATGTGCTGGAATGCTACATAAAGGCCTGCATCGGTCCTTATCTGCAGCGTCTGCTTGCTATTTTTCCGTATACTTTGGAAAATATGCTTTACATTTTCTTAATTATGCTGTCTGGCTGCGGTGTAACATATATTTTGAAAAAAATACCTTTTGTACAAAAATTATTTTAAGGTTGTATTTTATCAATCAATAATACATATAATTTACATGGAGGAACAACTATTATGCTTTATAACTTCTTTTATCCGAATTACATAAAGGAATATACGTGTGTCAGCGTGCTTTTTTCGTTTATTGTTACCTGTATCGCAATCACGCTTTGTAAAGAAGCCCTGCCAAAAGACGGTGGACGAGCATTCGCCGTAAACGGAAAACTTTCTGCGGGGAAACCCCGCGGCGCCGGAATCATTTTTACACTGACGTTTATCCTTTCCGCCGTTTTATTTATCCCGTTAAAGTCAGAACTGACCATATATCTTATCCTGACTCTGGCTGCCATGCTGAGCGGTTTTTTTGACGACAGCGCGCAGACGCCTTGGGGCGAATTAAAAAAGGGCGTAATTGATTTGGTCATTGCAATTATGGTTGCTGTAACATACCTTAATTTTAATTCTAATACAATTATGCTTCCCTTTATTGATGAAACAGTTACCATTCCTCCAATGTTCTTCGGATTTCTGGTCGTAATACTGATGTGGGCAAGTATCAATGTAACAAACTGTACCGACGGTGTAGACGGATTATGCGGGACACTTTCCTGCATCACGCTCGCGACAATCTTCGGATTATATTCCTACTATGACAGCGAACCGTTTATCCGCCATACCATCCTGCTTTTAATTGTTTCCATTTTAGGGTACTTATGGTTTAACGCATCGCCGAGCAAGCTGCTGATGGGCGATGCCGGTTCCCGAGCAATCGGTCTGTTTATTGCAATCGCTGTTTTAAAGACAGGAAATCCTCTGTTTTATATTCCTGCCGCTATTGTAATTATTATCGACGGCGGTCTGGGACTTTTAAAAGTTTCCCTGCTCCGGTTCTTTAAAATCAGAATATTAAAGAATATACGAACCCCGATTCATGACCATGTCCGCAAAAATAAAGGCTGGTCCGACACACAGGTTGTTCTCCGGTTTGCAATTATCCAGACGGTGATTTCCGCAAGTATTTTATACGCCCTCCATTAAATGAGCATAAAAATAAAGAGGCTGGCCTAAATTGGCTGCCTCTTTTTCTGTTTTATTCCCGTACAGTTCTGAATATAATATCTTTATACTTCTCCAATGCCAGCAACAGCAGCATTCCCAAGATTCCGCAGACAATAATCTCACCAACGCCTACGGTAAGCATCATATACGGAATTGCTTCCGGCGCCCCATATCCGAATTTCAACACGAATGGAACGATAATCGTATTCGCAAGAATCGGAGGAACTGCCGCAAACCACTTTAATCCGACTTTACCAAACCAATACGTCCCTACCGCACCGATTAGTGTCGCGATACTTCCAAAAACGACATCCGCAAGAATCGCTCCGTGCAAAAAATTTGCAAGAAAACATCCCACAAACAAGCCTGGTATCGCCGCCGGTGTAAAAAACGGTAAAATTGTCAGTGCTTCCGCAATTCGAAACTGTATTGCCCCAAAGCTCCAGTAGTCGAATACAAACACCAACACCACATAAATCGCGGCAATCATTGCCGCCTGCAACATGTACGTTACTTTTTTGTTTCTCATATTTAATTACTCCTTAGTTTTATTTTACGTCAGGATGGTTACGAACTGACGTTGTGGTTTTACCACGGATATAAATTCTACCACATTTTTTCATTTTATGCAATCCTCAAACGCAAAGAGCTGCCTTATGGCAGCTCTTCGCATTTTTTAATTATCATCGTATTTATTCATTAGGTCATCGACTTCCGAGGTTCCAAACTTTTCCAACGGCGTATTTAAAATCCGTTCTGTCTGTTCCGCTTCCTCTTTCTTTCTCTGCTGTTTCTTCTTCCACCATTTGAAAAGGATGATAAGCACAATAATAACCGCAACGGCAATAATGAACGTTTTTAATACTGTACTGTTATTTCCCGTACTGACTACAACCCCCGGCAATGTAGAATAATTCACAAGAACGACAAACGCCTGAATCCCTGTCGCGTTATAAAATGCCTTCAAACCGTCCACAAGGTCATCCTTGTCAGCCATCTTTATCCACTTGAGATTATCCTCATAACACAAACTGTTAAACGGTTTATTGTTGGAAATGGAGTATCTCATCTCACGCGCCATATCCTCAAAGGAATAACCCAGCCATTCCGCTTCAGAGTAATCACCGTAATAATACCCGTCATAAATATCCCAGAACCGGTCCTGCATATCGTCGTCAAATATCGTATACGCGTTGTCGCCTACAATCATGACTGCCGTGTCCGCCTCTGCCTCTTCAAGATACGCGTAATATAACAGCACATGATTTTCATCGTTGAAATGCTGTCCGTAATACTCCTGCGCCTGCGCGAATACAACATCCTCATCTATCGTATTGCTGTCATACTGTTTACCGGAAAATGAGTTATTTGTTCCCCCGCTTGTCATCCCGTATATCATTCCAATAAGAACAACTATAAAAATCATCGCCACAATATACGAAATGAAACTGCTCATGCAGCCTCCCGGTCTGCTCCCGCCTCCGTAATAAAAATGTGCTCTGGGCGGTCTCGGCGGTCTCGGCGGATGCGGCTGGTAATATGGTCCGTGACCCGGCCCAAAATTTGGTCCCGGTCCAAAAGATGGTCCTGGTCCATGATTTGGCTTCGGTCCAAAACTTGGTCCGAAATTACCAAAGTTTCCATTCGGTCTGTTCGGTCTGTTCGGTCTGCTGCTGCCCCCTCCGAAACTACTGCTTGAATGTGAACGTGAACTGGAATGTCTTACGCTGGAATGTGAACTTCCGCTGCGCATTCCGCCTCCACTGGTTCTTCCCGGTCTTCCCATCTTTTATTTCTCCTTTAATAAAAATCATCTGTATCTATTTTACAACAGTTCCTTCCTTTCAGCAATACAGACCTTTTAATAACGCAATTTCCTTTGCGTAACCGTCAAGTTCATTCGGCGTTTCCAGATAAAATGGCAGGTGCCTTAATTTTGGATGATTAATTATCCGTTTCATGGCATCTACGCCGATACTTCCCTCGCCAATTTTCTCATGCCTGTCCTTGTGGCTCTCGAACGGATTCTTCGAATCATTCAAATGAACTGCTTTCAATCTGTCCAGACCTATGACGCTGTCAAATTTCTCAACCACCTCATCCAGATGGTTGACAATATCATACCCCGCGTCATATACATGGCAGGTATCAAGGCAAACGCCCAAATGGTCATTCAGTTCTACTCTGTCAATAATCGCCTTTATCTCCTCAAACGTTCTTCCTATCTCCGAGCCTTTCCCCGCCATCGTCTCCAACAGCACCGTCGTTGTCTGCTCCGGTTTCAGAACCTCATTTAACATAGAAACAATATATGCCGTCCCGACATCGACGCCCTGTCCGACATGACTTCCCGGATGAAAATTATATAAGTTGCCCGGAACATATTCCATTCTCTGTAAATCATCCGCCATCGTCTCTCTCGCGAATTCTCTTGTTCTTTCATCCGCTGACGCCGCGTTTAACGTATATGGGGCATGGGCAAGAATTACACTTATTCCGTTTTCCTGACACAATGCGCGAAACGCTTCTACATCTTTTTCACTAATCGCCTTCGCACTTCCGCCTCTTGGATTTCTTGTAAAAAACTGGAATGTATTCCCTCCTAATGAGAGAATTTCCTTCCCCATATGTTCAAATCCTTTTGACGCCGATAAATGACATCCTATTTTCAACATCTGTTTACTCCTTTATTCTCCCAGCAGACTCCGGTAAATATCTCTTTTCGATACTCCTCTGTCCTTCGCTGTTAATTTCATAGCCTCTTTTTTATCCATTCCCTGCCGCGTATACATTGCTACATGTTCCTCCACCGTCATTGAAAAAAACTGCTCCTGCCGCTCTTTTTCAATCTCCTGATAGTTTTTCCCGGCAATGACAAGAACATACTCGCCGCGCGGTTCATTTTTTTCGTAAAACTCCAACGCGCCTTTCAGCGTTGTACAAAATGTATTTTCGTAAGTCTTCGTCAGCTCCTTACAGACTGAAAGCTCCCTGTCCTCTCCCAGATACTCCGAAAGTTCCGCCAAGGTCCGTACCAGATGATGGGGCGCCTCATATAAAATCATGGTTCTCGTCTCATGCGCAAGTTCTTCCAGAACGCGTTTATGTTCCTTTTTGTCCGCCGGAAGAAATGCCTCAAACACAAACCGTCTTGTCTTCCTTCCCGACATGGTAAGAGCCGTAATACATGCCGCGGCTCCCGGAAGGGACGTTACGATGATTCCCGCTTCTATGCACTGTCTGACAAGCTCCTCGCCCGGGTCGGAAATTCCCGGTGTTCCGGCATCTGTTATCACAGCTACGTTCATGCCCGAACAAATTTTATCCACAAGGTATTTCGCCTTCTCTATTTTATTATATTCATGATAACTGGTCATCGGCGTTTTAATGTCATAATGATTCAGCAGCTTTATGCTGTGTCTTGTATCTTCCGCCGCAATTAAATCAACAGATTTCAACGTATTTAACACACGAAACGTAATATCCTCTAAATTGCCGATGGGAGTCGCACACAAATACAATTTGCCATATTCCTTTTCTTCCATATTACTCCTTATAGTGGATATCCCACAGTTCCTGCGTGTACACCCCCTGCTCGCGATACACAACCAAAGGACTCTCTATTTTCACCATCGATTTCGCGCCTCTGACAGCATCAATCAGCACCATATTTGCCTCTTTATCCACATATGGATGAACAAACCGGACTCTTTTGGGTTCCAATTGATATTTTGTCAGCATATCAAAAATTTCCACCAATCGGTGGGGGCGGTGTATCATATAAAAGTGTCCGTTAAATTTCAGCAGTCTCGATGCCTCCCGCACAACGTCCTCCAGCGTGCATAAAATTTCATGCCTCGCAATCGCTTTATGGCTGTCGGGATTTTTTAATCCATGATTTTCATTCATATACGGCGGATTACTGGTTACAACATCATATTTCCCCGCACCGAAAATCTGTGACGCTTCCTTAATGTCTCCATGCACCACCTCGACTTTTCCCAGAAGGCCGTTCAGCTCAATACTGCGCCTTGCCAGTTCCACATTAATGTCCTGTATTTCGAGGCCATAAAAATGGAAACCACCATATCTTGCTTCCATAAGCATAGGAATAATGCCATTGCCCGTACCCAGGTCAATGGCACTGTCCGTTTCATTCATGTTGGCAAATGCCGATAATAAAATGGCATCAATTCCAAAACAGAAAATCTTTGTATTTTGTATAATCCTGTATCCTTTGCGCCCCAAATCATCAAGACGCTCGTCTTCTCTGAGATTATTCGTCATCCAGCTTTGATTTCCCTTCTTTTCTCTCCAAAGCCTCTAATGCTTTTAATTCCTCATCGTTAATGTTCACCTTGTCACGACGGTGTTTTTGTCTGAACTTCAATTCCGAAACCTTATATTCCCTGATTTCCTTCTCGTCATTCTCTAATGTGACAATAACCTTAACTAACTGACGCAGTACGCTCACACTGCTTACTTCTCCCTTAAATCCGTCTACTGTCTTTACTTCATCTCCGATATCAGGAAGACGACTGTTTAAATATTCATATGTCTCCTGTTCGTTTTTAAGACAGCACATCAGTCTGCCGCAGACGCCGGAAATTTTAGTCGGATTCAGCGATAAATTCTGTTCTTTCGCCATACGAATCGAAACCGGGGCAAATTCCGGAAGAAATGTATTGCAGCATAATTCCCTTCCGCAAATACCGATTCCTCCCATAATCTTCGTCTCGTCTCTTACACCAATCTGTCTTAGTTCAATTCTCGTCTTAAACACGGCTGCCAAATCCTTTACGAGTTCCCTGAAATCAATTCTTCCGTCTGCCGTGAAATAAAATAACACTTTATTATTGTCAAATGTATATTCCGCCTCAATCAGCTTCATTTCCAACTCACGCTTTTTAATCTTCTCGAGGCAGATTTGGAACGCTTCTTTTTCTTTCTCACGATTTCTTGCTTCCTGTGTGTCGTCTTCTTTTGTCGCGATTCTAAGCACCGGTTTTAACGGCAGTACAACGCCGTCTTCGGTAACTTCCTTCAGTGGAAGCACTACTTCCCCATATTCAACGCCTCTTGCTGTCTCCACAATAACATGCATTCCTTTTTCTATCTGTAAATCCCCCGGCGCAAAATAATACACCTTGCCGGCTCTTCGAAATCTTACTCCTATAACTTTAACCATTATCCTTCTCCTTTATGGTCAGCATCATCAGCTCCATCGTCAACTCAAAATTAACGTTGGCCGCTAACCTTATCTTTGCCACATTCATAGCTTTTAAAATGCGGTCTAATCCGTCATATGAACGGCCTGTGGCATCCTTTCTGATATATTTTAATTCATCCTTAAAAATCACGAGATTCGCATCGTTGGTACTTTTGTAAATCAGCACGTCACGATACCACATCATCATAAAATCGATATAATCTTCTATGTCTAACTTATGTTCCGCCGCATCCTTAACGGCATCGATAACTTCCGTAAGTTCCATCTCATTAATATATTTTAACAAGTGAAGCACTCTGTCTTTTAACTCGTTAAAATCAGACGACGTCGCGATATCAATTGCTCTTCCCAATCTTCCCTGCGCAAATGCCGCCGCAAACCGTGCCTTGTAATCCGGGAGCTGTTCTTTTGACATAAGATATGTTTCAATCTCTTTATTGGAAAGAGGTTTTAAATTGAGCGTAACACATCTGGAGAGAATCGTCGGCAGAAAACTGTCTGCGTTTGTGGTAAGCAGTATTATGATTCCGTATGCCGGCGGCTCCTCAATCGTCTTTAACAGGGCATTCTGCGCCTGCACTGTCATTTTTTCGGCTTCATCTATGATATATACTTTGTATCTGCTGCTATATGGTTTAATTAAAATGTCGCTGTTTATCTGCAAGCGTACGTCTTCTACGCCTATACTCGCCGGTTTTTCATGCTTCACCCAGATAATATCCGGCTGATTGCCGCTTTGTGCCTGAATACAGGAATGACATTTACCGCATGGCTCTGCCTTGCCTTCTTCACATTGTACTGCCTGCGCAAAAACAGACGCAATCGTCTTTTTCCCAATTCCCTGTGCTCCGTTCAGAATATACGCATGTGAAATTTTATCCATTTGAATCGCATTTTTTAAATGCTCTTTTATTTTATCATGTCCTACAATCGCATCAAACCCCGGCATCTTTTTTCCCTCTTTTTCTAGATTGTTATATCCAAAAGCAATCCCTGAATTTCATTCACTTTTTCCAAAACCGCAATATGGTCCTTCTCTTCTTTTAAAAGTTCCCCGGCAAGATCGTCAAGATTTTTATCAACAAGTTTTACAATTCCATATACCCTGTGTCTTCCTCTTCTGTCAAGAAAGTTCTCTCTGGAAAATTCATGGGAACGGTTTACAATTTCATTCATAAATCCTTTTACTAATTCACGATATCTGCGCATATCCCGGATATCCATATGCTTCGCAATCTTCTCGCCCTGCGCCGTGATATCGTCCATCATCGTACTTAAACGCTTTTGTAAATCTTTTTCCTCAATATTACTGATAAGCGTAAACTTAAACGTGTCATTCGTATTCTGCACATTTGTCTGCGTCTTTGCAGGCGCTGTCTGCTGTACCTCATTTACTTTAATTTCCATATCCATATACCACACCTCCTCTAGTATATCATAAATGAATATATTTACCTAGATTTTTTTATATTGTACTGCTGGACATATTTTCCTCTATTGCGCGCGCTACCTCGTGAATACACTCCAGAATGTCTCCTTCGTTAGGATATCTTTTATAGATTCCTGCCTGCGCAAGTTTTTCCTCGCTGAAATCCTCACTGTCAGCCAGAAACCTTCTGCATAATTCCTTATATTTTGGAATTTTCTGTTTCCGCTCCCTCTTTAACGCACGCTCCAGACGAATTCCGTCATCTACTTCAATATATATCGGCATAATTTTGTCTTTTCCATAATACTCACAAAATTTCTTATAAACATCCAACGTTCCGATAACCAGATAACGCTTTTTTTCTAAATCTATTCTGCCGTCATCGACTGTAAAATACTTCCATATTCCGTCAACTGTATTATATTGCCGCATTTCGATGATTTTTTTGCTGTCCTCATATTGCTTTGCCGCTTCGTCATCCACAAAATAATACTCCACGCCGTCCTGCTCGCCGATTCTTCTCGGTCTTGTTGTATACATTATAATTTTTTGAAGATTTAAATGCTCCATCTCCAATAATGCTTTATAAATATGGTCCTTTCCACTGGAACTTTTACCCATAATACAAGCTATTTGATACATAAAACTTTTTCTCCTGTTCCATCCGTAAAGCCTTTTATTGTAATCCCTGCCTGTCGGTTCTCTCCAATCCGCGTAACCAGTTCCTCCGTAAATCGTTCCCCCGGGTATACCAGTGGAACTCCCGGCGGGTACGCATATATTATTTCCTGAGCCGTTCTTCCTACACACGTGCTCCAATCCACCAATTCTCCATCCGACTCTAATGCTTCTGACGGCTTCATATCAATCTCTGCTTTTATTATATCATATCTTTCCTGATTATAGATATTCGTAATACAACCTTGACTTTCTAATTCAACGTCAATTTTTGTAAGCGCGTTGTAAAGTATTTCATACCACTCCGGTTGATCACCTATGGATGTCATTGCTATTACATAATCATCAGCCGCCATTTCAAGTTGTACCTGATACTCCTCAAGCAGTTCCTTATATAAAAATGTTCCTCTTCCCTTACAGCATAGAACAATTTTGGAAATATCATAGTCAAAAGACTTCCCGTCCATCAGCTTTATATTTTTAAGTTTTTTTAAATTTTTTCTAAATTTATTTAATTCCTGCAAATAGATTTGATTTTCCTTTTTTCCTTCATCACTTATCATATAATCAATACATTGATTAATCCCTCCCATAAACAGATATGAAGGACTGCTGGTCTGGTAAATAGAACAAAATCTTTTTATCTTTTCTAAGTCAACTCTTTCGCTGTTAACATGCAAAATCGCTGTCTGCGTATAGCAGGGAAGTGTTTTATGCAGGCTTTCGATTACAATATCCGCTCCACATTGTACCGCGTTTTTGGGAAATTCACAATGAAATGCAAAATGCGCCCCATGAGCCTCATCGACAATTAAAACCGCTCTGTTTTTATGGCAAATTTCTGCAATTGTTTCAACATCACTGACAATTCCTTCATATGTCGGAGATGTAATCAGTACTACACGAGAACCTGTTTCTAGTAATGCCTGTTCTACCTGTTTTGCCTTTATTTCTCCCATAATTCCAAATTCCAAAACTTCAGGATACAGATAATATGGCGTCAGATGATTTACCGTAATGCCGTTATAAACCGATTTATGACTGTTTCTCGCCGCTACAATCGCTTTATCCGCCTGCACCGTCGCGCTGACCGCTGCCAAAATACCGCTCGAACTTCCGTTTACAAGATAAAAACTACTTCTTGTTCCATATATCTTTGCCGCTTTTTCCTCTATTTCCCTGATAATCCCCTGGGGATAATGCAAATCATCAAACCCGTCTATTTCTGTTATATCTCTGCTTAGTTCGTCTCCCATACCAAATTTTTTTGCATTTCTCTTATGTCCCGGCATATGAAACGGTATATAACCGTCCCCGGCATATTGTTTTAATTTGTCATATAATGTTTCCATAAACAGCATTACTCCTTAAATGTCTATCAGCTATTGTAGCAAATTTTTTGACATTCGTAAATTTTAAGTTTTTATGTCTTAAAATGTTGAAATATTTCCACGAACACGATATACTTATGTTAAGATTACGATTAATGGGGTTTTCATATGAAATTAGAGGCTATTCTTCCTGAGGTATATACCTTTATTGACTTCGCAAAGCACGAATACTATAAAGCAGAGCGGCGCGGAGAACATATTTATTCCGCCCATTTAGGAGGCGGTATTCCCAAAGAACATGCTATGCCTTACAATGTCTATATCCCTATCCGTGAATACCTGAAAAAAAATCCCGAAGTAATAGATGATTTAGTTGATTATCTTTATGAAGAATTCAGTAAAAAATCTTATTCTTTTAAAAATGTAACTGTTACAGAAAATGTATACGTGGAACGTAAGCGGATATTTAAAAAAGAATATCCTCAGATTGATGTAACTTTAGAATGGTAAAGGGGCTTGTTAAGCCCCTTATTTTTACTTTCCGGAGTCAACAACCGTCAGCGTAATCGTCTGTGTCGCAGAACTTCCGATTAAATCTGTCACGGAATAAGTAATACTGTATGTTCCCGGAATTCCCGTATCATACGTTCCTGATAATTTCATCTTATCCGTAATATCATTTCCGCAAGTATCAACTGCAGTGACTCCCCTGCGAGGATCATAACTTTCCCCTACCTCAATTGTTGTGTCATTTGCACCTGAAATCATAGCAGAGTATTGATGCCATGGGTTTTGCGAATCAGGGTCTGTTGGGTCCCATCCTGCAAACTGGCTATTAGTAGGGATTTTAATCATCTCCGGTTTTCCTAACGGTCCCGGGTCCGCTGCGTCATCATAAACAATAACATCTGTTCCGACAGGACAATTCTCATATATCCACAAAACGTCACGCACACAAAGTCTCACACAGCCAAGAGATGCCACATCTCCCAGCAGATTAAACTGTTCCGTCTCCAGATTATCCTTCTCCTGTGTATAATAAGGAACAGAATGGAACAAAATACCGCCGCTCATAAAACGCACGGCAAACTGTCCGTACGTGCCGTCTACCATCGGATGAAACGTATATTTGTCAGTAATAGAACCGTTCCCTAACGGCGTGTCGCCAACATTTTTTCCTGTTGAACATACCATAGCCTTCACCGGAATAGAATAAAATCCACTTTCATCAATTCCATATACCGTCACACAGTTTGCCGCGCGATTAACCCTGATTAGATACGGCTTATCCTGATTTGGATTCGCAACATACTCCTGTGCTGCTTTTTCTACATCGCTTAACTCCTGCTCTGGTTCGTCAAGTACAACCGGAGAACTGACGTACTTCTGTACAGTATCGTTATTTCCCGTGCTTTCATTCTGAGTTTCTCCACCGGACGGTTCCTGCATTCCAACCGGTTCCTTTTTGCCAAATAAATTACCTGGTTTTAAGCTGTCATTAAATAATGTCGCAACAAAATACAGCAATGACACCACTACTAATACAACAATAAATTTCATCAGATTAATAAGCCCCTTATGCTCTCTAATCCATCTTTTTTGTTTTCTTGATAATCTCATTTATTCTCTCCCAAAATTTTTTAAATGATTAACGTAACTGTATTATAGTATCTTTTCCCTAATAAGACAACCGTTTTCCTTTTTTCCCTAGAATAGCAACGCCACTACAATCGGAACTGTTGCTGTGGATAAGACCGTTGTTACAAAAATATTTCTTATAATTACTCTTGTGTCTACCCCCGCCTGATTCCCTAACATCAAAATTAAGGAGGCAACCGGCATCCCGTTTGTAATTGTCAAAATGGTTGTATAAAAATCATTTACTTGGAGTAATCTGCAAAACCCAAACGTCACAACCGGTATCACAAATAACCTCACTACTGAAAATACGTAACTTCTCCAGTCTGTAATACTCTCTTTTAACGGAAACATTGCAAGTGAAGCGCCAAGTACCAACATTGACAATGGAGATGTCACATTCCCAATCATATTAATCGTCTCATATATAACTCCGTCCGAACGGATACCAAGCAAAAAAACAACCAACGCGGCAAGCGTCAAAATGAATCCCGGATTAATAAGCTTTTTAAACTGAAATTTTGAGCTTTCTTCTTTACCGCTGCATTTTTCTATGGTCATTATTCCATAAGAATAAATAAATATGTTGAAAGCAAAGTGTATCATCGCCGTATAAAAAATTGCCTCTGTTCCCAAAATAGATTGAATCACGGGATATCCCATAAAAGCATTATTTGAAAATACAAGCATACATTCATACATCGGCCTGTCCTGCTTTGGAAACTGTAAAACAAAACAAATTATTCTCGCAAAAACCATAAAAACAATATACATCGCTATTCCCGCAAGTATAACATACAGCACACTAAGCCTATTTTTTGGTGATGATGACAATACAGACGAAATAATCAGAAAAGGACAAGTTACTTTTGAAATCAATCCTGATAATTTTGTATTTGTCTGCTTATCAATAATGTCTACTTTTGCAAGCAGATACCCTAACGCCATAATTAAAAACAATTTTATCATTACGTTAATTATAATTTGAATATCCATAATCCGCCTCCTTATGTTTCTCAAAAATAAAAACCCGAAAGTTAAACTTACCTTCGGATTCTTATAATCAGTGCCCAGAACCGGAATCGAACCAGTGACACGAGGATTTTCAGTCCTCTGCTCTACCGACTGAGCTATCTGGGCATATAACTTATTATTAAGTTAGAGTAGCGGGGGCAGGATTTGAACCTACGACCTTCGGGTTATGAGCCCGACGAGCTTCCGAACTGCTCCACCCCGCGTTAAATGTTACAATATTATGTTTCTGAGTGGATGGAGGTGGATTCGAACCACCGAAGCGTGTCGCAACAGATTTACAGTCTGCCCCCTTTGGCCACTCGGGAATCCATCCATAATTAATTATTTCATTAAACCTTTTAACATATTATATACGTTTTTCTCTGCATAATTCCTACCTTTATAGAAAAACATATTAATATGAGAGCCGACAATCGGACTTGAACCGATAACCTGCTGATTACAAATCAGCTGCTCTGCCAATTGAGCCATGTCGGCAGTTAGTGGGGCCTACAGGGCTCGAACCTGTGACCCTCTGCTTGTAAGGCAGATGCTCTCCCAGCTGAGCTAAGACCCCATAAATGCACATTGAATTCTGGGAAATTCAAGCACTCAATATTTTGTTTATAAACGACCCGGATGGGGTTCGAACCCACGACCTCCGCCGTGACAGGGCGGCGCT
>CAJTZH010000007.1 GCA_910584325.1 uncultured Lachnospiraceae bacterium
TCATCAGCGCTTCATTTTAGATATTTAACCTGTCTACTTGACAGGGGGCATACCAGCATAAAACAGATATGTCACAGTCCTGTCTTTTTTAGTTTTATATTCTTTCCCATCTTTTGTAAGGAAAAAGAATAAGTAAAATTTGCTGGGATGGAAGGTAAAGAAGTATTGGTTGGTGAACGATAATGATTTATGATATAATGTATAAAAACAAATATGTTGAAAGGACAGGCAATCAATGATTAAATTTCCGGATAGTTATTTTCAAAAAGAAGTACGCGAGGGGTTTGAAGTTGCTTCCATGATGAAGCGGGCGTGGGCAGGGCAGCTTGAAGTCTTGCAGGTAATTCGTGAAATATGTGAACGACACCACATTAAATGGTTTGTGGATTACGGAACGCTTCTTGGCGCCGTGAGGCATAAGGGATTTATTCCTTGGGATGACGATATGGATATCGGAATGATGCGTGACCAGCTAAATTTGTTTATCCGCTATGCAAAAGATGAGCTGCCGGAGGGATATAAGCTGCTCTGTATGGATTTGGAACCGGAATATGATTCGTTGATTGTACGTGTTGTTAATTCTACAGTTGTTTCAATGGATGCAGACAGAATGCAAAAGTTTCACGGATGTCCTTATGTACTGGGGATTGACATTTTTCCGATGGATTATTTGTCGAAAAATCCGGAGGAGAGGGCGCTTCATTTAGAGTTGGTTAATATTATCCTGGGCGCGGTAGACAGCATTACGGCGCCGGAAACGACGAAGGAAGAAGTGGACGCATACATTGCGCAGGTGGAAGAATTACTGAATGTAAAAATTGACAGGACAAGACCCTTGAAGTCGGCATTACTGTTAATGGTAGAGAAACTTTGCGGTATTTTTGGACCGGACGATTCGGATGAGGTTACGGGAATATGGCGCCTTATCTGGCAGAAGGAGTTTATTTTTAAAAAGGAATGGTTTACAAACCTCGAAGAGCTTCCGTTTGAGACGGTTACCGTACCGGTACCGTCTCACTATCATGAGGTGCTGAGTCTCAAAATAGGGGTGAATTATATGACGCCGATTCGGCATGAAACACATAATTATCCTTTTTATCAGAGGCAGGAGGATATGATATTTGAGAAGTATGGATTTCGACCGGAGTGAGAGGTGAAAAAATGTCGTTCAATTATAATGATGAAGAAATAGACGGATATTATGTATCTTCAAAAATGAAGAGGGTATGGGCCGCGGAGCTGAACATGCTGAGGATTTTTGACGCGTTATGCAGGAAACACGGATTCACTTATTACGTGAGTTATGGAACGCTGCTTGGGGCAGCGCGGCATAAGGGATTTATTCCCTGGGATGATGACATTGATTTGTTTATGATGCGTGATGAATATATGAAATTGCTGCAGGTTGCTCCAAACGAAATATCGGAACCGTACTTTTTTCAGAATGCGTATACGGATTCAATGGTTTGGGACTTTTCAAAAATCCGGGACAGCAGAACAACGGCAATAGAGTTTCCTGATATGCAGGAGTCTTTTCATCAGGGGATATTTATTGATATTTTTCCGATAGACAGCACAGATGACGGAACTTCGGGAATGCAGATGGTTACCCGGATTAAACAAAACATTTGGGACTGCATTTATAATCGTGAAGCAATCCGCAAAAATCTGGACAATCCTGATATCTGGAAACTGTTTGCGATTGATAAGGGCATGGTACTGGAATTGGTGAATATGAGTTATCAGGACGCAATGCGGTGCTTTGAGGATTTCTGTAACAGTCATTTGTATGATACCAATATTTTGCGCTGCTGGTCGTCGGAAGTAATGGGTAATCTGTATAAGCATTATGAGCGGGAATGGTTTGCGGAAGTGTTATATTTGCCATTTTGTGATATGATGGTGCCGGTTCCCGCGGGATATGAAAGAATACTGGAAATGGAGTACAAGAACTGGAGAACGCCTGTTATTGGAGGAAGCCTGCATGACGGGATGATTCTTGATCCGGATATACCATATAAAGAAAGTCTGCGTTTATTGAAACAGACAGGAGGGAAATAATGTCGGATATTCATGTTTATGACGCCATTGTTGTTGTGACGCCGAAAGATTTTAAACGTGTGGAATGTAATAATGAGAGGATTGTTCAATATCTCCCTGTTCGAAAGGTGCTGTTTGTCGGAAGCGAGGAACTTGGCAGAATGGTAAGAGAGTCTCAGATGGGCGAGAAAGCTGGGTTTGTCAATGAGAATGATTTGATTCCATTTGAAGCGGTATATCAGTGTATGTCAGAAGTAATGGCAGATATACTGCAGGGGAGGGAGCTTCCGAGAGGACTTGCAGGATGGTATTATCAGCAGTTTCTGAAAATGCAGTACGCCAGGGTATGTAACGAGCAGTATTATATGTCATGGGACGGGGATACGGTACCTTGCAGAGAGTTTACAATGTTTGCATCAAACGGGAAACCTTATTTTGATATGAAACATGAGTACCGGGAAGAATATTTTGTAACGATGAAAGCGTTGGATTCACGCCTTGGCAAGTTAAACAAAAAGTCTTTTATTTCAGAGCATATGCTGTTTGAATGTACATATATGAAGGAACTGCTGGAGAAGATTGAAAATTGTGCGGAAATTCCGGGAAAAACATTCTGGGAGAAGATTTTTCATACAGTCCGTCTTGAACATATTCAGGAAAACAGTTTTAGCGAATTTGAAACGTATGGTACATATATGTCGGTATATCATCCGGAAAAATATGAATTTCGCAACTGGCATTCTTTCCGGTATGGCGGATATTATTTTCATCCGGAACAGATGAGCGGGCGGGATTACGACTGGCTTGCGAAGGATTTTTTTGCGATTTCGTTTGAAAAAGGACATGAGGTGAGACCGGATTTGGATAATCTGTTTAATAATCCGGTATATCAGAGCAAGCTGACAGCACGTCAGATGGTACAGATTGCGCAGGAAGAATCAGAGGGGTATGAGGAAGTCTGGGAGGAAGGTGAATAAGGTATGGTTAAGTCAGAGAAAGAGCAGTATAAAAGGACACTGGAGAGTCTTATCATTCTGTGCAGCCGCATTGCGGACATTGGAGAGGAGAGTATGCGGACACAGGCGCTTACCAACTGTCAGGAAGCAGCCATTGTTCTCGGTGAAAAGCTGGAAGGATGTACGAATCCCATAGATGTCAGAGCAATAGAAGAGTACCGGATTATTAAGAAAATCGAGGATTTTTGTGAGCAGGTTTATCAATGCTCACAGGATTTTAATGCGCATAATGTTGTAGTGCTCAAATCATTGGCCGCAGAGCTTTCGGTTCTTTTAGACAATATTCCGAGAACGTACAGAGTGGTTTTTCTGCCGTATAAAGCAGCCATGTGGGACAGTCTGGAAAGCATCTGGAGATGCTTCGCGGCCGACGAGCGGTGTGAAACTTCAGTTGTACCGATTCCTTATTTTGAGGCAAACAGGCAGTTAAATCAGTGGGATACATGCTATGACGGCTATAAGTATCCGGAAGATGTTCCGGTTGTATACTTTCAGGACTACCTGCTTGGAGATAAAAAACCTGACCTTGTTTTCGTTCATAATCCGTTTGACCAGCATAATCATGTCACGACGGTACACCCTGCGTATTATTCGCAGGAAATTAAAAAACATTGCAAAAAGATGGTTTATGTTCCTTATTATGTGAATCCCGGTTTTTTGTCGGATGATTATAATGAACTGCCGTTATTGTATCGTGCCGATTATATCGTACTTCAGTCGGAGAAAATGAAGGAGACCTGCAGGCAATACCCGTATTATAACAGAGTGCTGCCGTTTGGCTCTCCTAAATTTGATAAGGTCATTCAGTTGAATAATGCGAAGGCGGCTCCTCCTAAAGAATGGAATATTGATATGACCGGCAGGAAAAAGATTCTTTTAAACACGACACTTACGGATTTTCTTGAGAGCGGAGAACAGCTGATGGCAAAACTCCACAGGTTTTTTGAAAAGACAGCTTCAATGAAGGAAATTGTAATTATATGGAGACCGCATCCGCTTCTTGCAGGTACGGTTAAGGCGATGAGACCACAATTTATCGAACAGTATCAGCAGCTTATTGATTATTTTAATGAAAATCAGGTCGGCGTGCTGGACGAGACGGCAGACATATCAAGGGCCGTTGCCGCGACAGACGCATATGTTGGTTCTCATTACAGTTCAATTATGGGACTTTATGTGGTATGTAATAAGCCGGTATTTTGTTTCGACAGCAAGGTTATCTTTGAACCGGAGAATGAACCGGACCGAAAGCGTGCCAGGGCAGAAGATGTTTTCATAATGAGACATGAGCTTAGCTTTTTTGCCGGTTATGAATCTATGGAATATACGTTTGAAGATTTTGCCGAGGATCTGGTTGGCGAGAAGCTGGGGAAGGTTTTGGAGAATCAGAGAATCGCCGAAGAAGGAATTAGCAATAATCTTGACGGAACGTGCGGAATCAAAGTGTATGAATATTTGATGAATGAATTGATACAAAACGATTAAGTCAGAGACATCATTTGGAAAGGGAGATTTGTTATGAATGTCGCAACCGCGTTAAATAGAAAATATGTCAGATATACAGGGGTCATGCTGACTTCATTGTGTGAAAATAATCCCTGCCATATTGACGCTTATATTTTGCACAGCGAATTAACGGACGAGGATTTCTCGTCTCTGCGTGAGTGTCTCAGAAAATATGATATAACGCTGCACCCGCTTTATGTGGACAGAGAGAAGTTTGCCACAAGGATGTATACGGATGCGATGTGGAGCATTGAGGCGTATTACCGGTTAATGCTTTTTGATATGCTGCCGCAGTCTGTGGAACGGTTAATCTATTTTGATGTCGATATTATTATCAATAAGCCGGTCGGTGAGTTTTACGGGATGGATTTTAGCGGTAATGATTTGATTGCCTGCGAGGATGACTGTGGCAATTGCCTTCCAAACCATTACGGACCGGTGCACAGAGAACTGTTTGGCACGCCCGAGCGGTGTAACTATCATTACTTTAATTCCGGCGTGATGCTGATGAATGTCGCGCAGATGCGAGAGAATTATAATTATGAATATTATATTTCAGTTGCCGATAAGGTATGGAATTATCGGATGGAGGCGCCGGACCAGGATTTACTGAATTATGTGCATTGGCAGAAGGTAGGGTATGTTCCGTTTGAACGTTATAATTTGTTTGCAAGACTTGCTTATTATTGTGACATTCCGTATCATACGGTCAGGGATCAGGTGTCCATTATCCATTACACATGGTATAAACCGTGGGACGGAACGGTCGCGCATTTTGACCTGGAGCAGATTTGGTGGGATTACGCGAAAATGACCTGTTTTTATGATTCGCTTTCCAGAGAGTTTATTGACCAGACCATTTCCCACAATGACACGGAAAAGCAGATCAGAGAATTGAAAGAACGCTGCATGGAACTTGAAAAATAATTTAGGGAGGCAGAAGATGCGGTTTGTGTTATTTTATTCCGGAGTAGAATCGTTTAATTATTTTACCGACCGGATTGTAGAAGAGCTGAAAAAAAGGGAACATGAATGTTTTATTCTTTCCCTGAACGATATGTCTTCGCCGGGAGCACATTCTTTTGAAGAATTTACCCGGTTTCTGTCCGTGAAGGCAGACGCGACAATCGCATTTGACGGTCTGGGAATCAAGGAAGATATATTTATTGAGTTGTGGGATTCCATGAATACGCTGGCGGTCAATATTCTGATGGACCATCCGCTTCGTTTTCATCCTACAATGCAGAAGCATCCTCAGAATTATATTCAGTTTTGCTGTGACAGAAATCATGTGGAGTATGTCAGGCATTATTTTGGCGGGGAAGTGCCAAGGGTGGAGTTTATGCCTCATGCCGGAACATATATGGGAGAGCCGGGTTTAACAGGATATCAGGAGCGGCCGTATGACGTGTTATTTTCGGGGACATTTTATGAGCCGCAGACGTATCTGAAACAGATAGACAAAGAGTTTGAGAAAAATGAACTTTTGAGGGAATTTTATTATAATCTGTCAGAGTATATGATTGCAAATCATTTTGTTACAACGGAACAGGCGGTATTAAATCTGGCGGCAGAGACGGATTTGCAATTCAATACCGGTCAGCTTAAAATAATGTTTGCGTGTGCGGAGCCGATTGACTGGATGGCACGGATGTATTATAGAAAGAAGGTAATACAGCTCATAGCCGACGCGGGAATTGAAATCTGGCTGCTGGGAAGAGGCTGGGAAAATCATCCATGCGCGGACAGCGCCAACGTGCATATTATCAGTGACAGGGTGCCGTTTCGGGAAACACTCCCGATTATGAATCAGGCAAAAATTAATCTCAACGTAATGCCGTGGTTTAAGGACGGAACGCATGACAGGATATTTAATATTTTTCTGCAGGGTTCTCTTGTGCTGACGGACACAAGCCTTTGGCTTTCGGAGAATTTTCAGAATAAAAGGGATATTGTTTATTATGGGCTGGATAAGTTAGAGGAAGTTCCGGAACTTATTAATTATTATTTAAAAAATTGGGATGAAGCCGTGGAAGTGATTCGAAACGGTTTTGAGATTGTAAGAACAAAGTATACATGGAACAATATTGTAGAACAGATATTAAAGCATGTTATTTAAAATAAGACTACACTGCCCCGCATTCCATATTTTGCGATTTAATAATGCGCGTAAAAATATGGGATACGGGGCGTTTTTTATTTCAAGTGAAACGCAATCTCTAACATTTGTGTCAATCTTGTATCATAGGTATGATATTTTTGGACTTTTTCAAAGCCGTTATGCGCGATTTCACGTCGGTCATTTTCATGGATAAGATAATATTCGCATTTACCCATCAGGTCATCAAGGCTTTCATATGCTTCAAGGTCCTCCCCAATCGTAAAATGCTGAGGCAGTTCTTCCTGATAATTTGTTATCAGAAAACCCTCGCATCCAAGAACATCAAACACTCTTAACGAGAGTCCGCTGCGAATGGATTTTGCGGTCAGGTTCAGGTTAATCTTACTCTGATGGAATATAACAGGCATTTCCGTCGCCGTTTTGGCAAATCCGCGGTTGTGGATTTTGGGCATGAAAGAAGTATCGCTTCCGGTATAAATATCTACATCAAACTTATCAGACAATGTTTTCAGGAAACGGATTCGTTCCTGTTCGGCAACTTTTACGCTGATAAAATGCTGCGCGACGACTGCCCGTACATCCACATTCATGCTTTCCGGAAAATTTCCCAATTCAGGACGTGCCTTTATAAAAGCATCTACCAGTTCGTCATCCACACATTCTTCAATGAAGTTGTATCCGAATACCCGCAGCTGCGCTTCGATGAGGCCGTCAACATATCCTTTCAATTTTGGCGGCAGAACCGTCTTGTTATAAACGCATTTTTCAGTGTATAGAGAACCGATAAAGGAGATGTCGGAAGAAAACCTTTTTTTAAGCGCCCCGCCAGCCTGTGTGCAGGTCTGATAGTTGCCGCGGACGTTGGTCGCAAGCGGAATATGATAAATGCCTTCCGGGTTGACCGGAAGAAATTCTTCATACAGCCTTCTGTCAAATATAAAAACTTTATTGCAGCGGTTGGCAAGTGATTTTGAAAAAAGTTCCAATACGGGACTGTCCACGACAAGACACATATAAGGGATACCGATAATGTTACAAACGTCTGAAACGGAAGGGAAAAAATTAATTGAGAAAACAAACGTATAGCCGCCGCTTTTTTTATTAATCATTTCATAAAGTCCCTTAATGCATTCGGAAGGCTTTAATTTCTTATCGTATATCTCTCTGGTATCTTCATCTACATGAAAGCCGAGGTGACGGAACGAGTCTATGATATCCGGTTCGCAGATGCTGTCGTAGCGGTAAAAAAGTATATCCATTTGTTCCTCCTGTCATAATCAATTCATAACGATTTCCAGCATTTCTTCCAGGCGTGTTTCATAATTATGAAATTGTTTTGCTTTTTCGTATCCGTTTTGCGCAATTTCTTTCCGTTTGTCTTCATGCTTCAGATAGTAATCGCATTTTTGAAGCAAATCCTCTTTTGATTCGAAATAAACGAAATCTTCTCCCGGTATAAAGTGTTCCAGAAAATCAGCCTGAAAATTGCTGAGAAGAAAGCCGCCTGCGCCTAAAATGTCCATGCATCTTAGAGGAATGCCGTTTTTAATGCTTCTTAGACTGATGTTTAAGTTTATTTTGCTGCATTTAAATACATAAGGCATATTGTCATAGAAATCAATGGCTCCCATATTCCGCACATTCGGAAGTTCCGGGGTAGGGTTATGGGTATATAATTTCACCACATGTTTTTCGGAAACTGCCTCAAGCAGGTCATGGCGTTCCATCTGTGCCATCCTGCGCGCAATAAAATAGTTGGCGTAAATATATGCGGGCGTTTCGATGCCGTCCTTGTTTGGTTTATAAGGTACGGATTTTTGTAAATCAGCAAGAATATTGGAAGTCAGCAGTTCTTCGATAAAATTTACACCGTAGACTTTTAATTGCGCCTGCATAATCGCATCAAGATAACCGCTTGTATATGGAGAAAGATCGGTAAGACGCTCAAACAGGTTATGTTTTTCATTATACATGGAGCCGACAAAAGAAATGCCGCTGTCAAATACTTCATGGATATGAGGCGTAGGTTTCATGGAATCCAGCCTTCTTACGTTCACTGCCAGCGGCATATAGTAGACGGTATTAATTCCGCCGTTTTTTAATTCCAGGTACTGCGCGCTGTCAAACAGGAAAATATAGTTGCACGGATTTGTGATTGTATAAGAATACAATGACACCAGCGGACTGTCATAAATCCACGATACATATTTGATGCCCCGGCGGTTACAGTTTTGCGAAATAACAACGCTGTAGTTAAATGTAAAGACAAAATCGTAGTCCGCGGCAGAAATTTCCTGTTCAAACAGACGGTCAAATGCTTCGCAGAACCGTTCCTGGACCAGTTCCGTAGAAATGACCTTGACAGAATATCCAAGATGCTTACAGCTATCCCTAAAGTCCTCAATTCCAAAATTTTTATGTTCAAATACGAGTATGTTCATAATGTACTCCTGTTCGTATGTGGCGGTTGCGTATAAATGGTAGTATCGTGCTTAATTGAAGCAATTATAACATAACAAGTGGTAATTTGGAAAGTAATCTGATAAAATAATAATAACGGACAAGGCGGAATGGAGCGTGAGCTAAATGAAAAGAGGACTAATGCACTGTTGGAGCGCGGCGTACGAAGACGCAGTGCGTGAGGCTTTTGTGAAGGCGGGCGTGAATTTGGATTATTTTAAATACCCTGTATCGGATTATAATAATGATGAAAATGTTATTCACGCGGTGGAAAATTATTTTAAAAAGTATGCTGACGCCGGGTCGCCATGTGAATTTGTTTTTTCTGTCAATTACATACCTGTTTTGTCAAAGGTATGTCAAAGAACCGGCGTCAGGTATATCAGCTGGAGCGTGGACTCTCCGCTGGCAACCATATATTCCAAAACAATAACCAATCCGTGTAATTATTTTTTTACATTTGATAAGGTGCAGGCAGAGGAAGCGATAAGTCTTGGGGCGCCTCACGTTTGGCATATGCCGCTTGGCACGGGAATGAAGGAGCTTCCAAAACCGCAGGAATATAAGGCAGACGTATCTTTCATGGGAAATTTATATAATTCGGATAACACGGATATGTTTAGCTGTATTCATACATTTCCTGACTGGCTGTCGGGGTATTTTAACGGAATCATGCAGGCGCAGCTTCAGATATATGGCTATAATTTTCTAAGTGATGTGATATCCGAAGAAATATGGAAAGAGACGAAGAAAGCAGTTGTGATTAATAATAGTCCGGAATATGTGGACGCGTATAAACAACATTTTCTCGATATGTTAAACCGCCATATATCGCGCATGGAGCGAAAAAAGGTTTTGGAGACAATCGGAACGAAAAGAAGAATTGATTTGTACACCGGCTCTGATTTGAGCGAGCTGCAGGCGCCGGGAATCGTAAACAGAGGATATGCTGATTATTTTGAGGATATGCCCGTGATTTTTAATACCAGTAAAATTAATCTTAACATTACCAGTAAATCCATAATTTCGGGAATCCCGCTAAGGGTGTTTGATATCATGGGCTGCGGCGGTTTTGTTCTGAGTAATTATCAGCCGGAGCTTGCCGAATTGTTTGAGGACGGAAGAGAAGTCGTTTTGTATGAGAGTATATCCGATATGGAAGATAAGATAGAATATTACCTCGCGCATGAGGAAGAGCGAAGGGAAATCGCAAGGCGCGGGTGTGAAAAAGTGCAGGGAAGATACAGATTTGAAATGCGCGTCAGTGAGATTTTAAAAGCAGTTTTTGGAGATGGAGAATGAAAACAGATATCATCCGTTTTTTGGAATTACCGGCAGAACAATATGAAAACAGCAAAAAAAAGAATGCGTTTATCGGTGAATGCAGCGCAGAGTATATCGGAGTTGTCAATTCCGATGTGACAAGCGCCGCAGAAGTGGTTTCACTTTTGGAAGAACTGGATTTTGGGGACGCGCAGACGGTTTTGTTTGCGGAAAATGTTCCCGGTGGCATCATGGATTTGACGACAGCGCTTTCCTGTTTCGCTATGAAAATATTTGCGTTTGTTTTTCCGAAACGGGTGCTTTGCGAAACCGGATGTTTTAACGAAAAACTGGCGGACGGTACCAATTATGAATTTTTGTGCCGTCTGGCTGAACAAGGGAATATCCGTTGTGTGGCTTGTGCGGATGAAGCGTCCGGTAGGCTGCCTGTTTTGCCGGATAAAGTATACTGCCATGCATATGTTATCAGACGGTATATGACGCGCCTTAAGAAGGAAAACGTGCTGGATGCAGTTTTTGGAAATCTTAGTATATATATGGAGCAGGCAGGAGCCGGAGAAGCGTTTCGGTCGGAATTAGACAGGATGTTGTCGGATGACAGTCATTTTGTAAAGACCGAATCCGATACGGCGCCGTTTCTTGTTATTTCCGGCGATGATATGTGCCACGGCGTTTTAAAAGATTTCGCGTCAGGGCTTGCGCAGGCGCTTGTCGATAAGGGACAGGCGGTTACGACAACCGACGGCATGTTTGGAAGCTATACGGGAGCCGCTTTTGCAGCACAGAGAACGTTAAAGGGAATTGTGGGGTTTCAGGCACCGGTTCTTGAGAAAACATTTTTTCAAAAGATTGACGCTCCTAAAATTCAGTTTTGGTTTGATAACCCGATTTTTTTCGACGATTTGCTGCATGACCTGCCTGACAATTATTACATACTTTGTCAGGACGCGCTGTACGCCAAATTTATCAGGGAATATTACAACACGCGCCATGCCGTAGCCTTTCCTCCGGCGGGAAAAGCTGTCTTTTTGACGGGTAATGAACAAAGGCGGTTTGATGTTTCTTTTGTGGGTACTTACCGTCAGCCGGATATGCACTGTGCTTTGGATGCGTTTCAGCGGGAATTTTGGGAGTATATGCTAAAAAATCCATCAAGAACATTTGAAATGGGGCTTTCAGGACTGCTTTTTGAACGGCAGATTGACGTTTCGCGGGAAGAGTATCTTGCAATCCTGAAATCGCTGGCAAATGTCTGTAGGAATGTAAATTATTATTTCCGGCATAAGACAGTGGAAAGTATTCTTGGCGCGGGAATTACCCTGCATGTATTTGGAGATACATGGGAGGCTTACGAGGGTGCGGGCAGGGAACATATGGTAATTCATCCGTTTGTCACGGTGGAGGAGTCCCTGCAAGTACTGGCAGATTCAAAGATTGGACTGAATATAATGACATGGCATAAGGCGGGCATGACGGAGCGTGTCGCCAACATTATGATTTCCGGCGCTGTTTGTGTTTCTGACGAGACAATTGCATTGCGGGAGTATTTTAAAGAAGACGAGGAGATTGTATTATTTTGTCTGGAACGGCTCGACGAACTGCCGGACAAAATAAAAAAACTTTTGGCGGATTATGAATATCGAAGCGGTATTGCACAAAGAGGCCGTCAAAAAGCGTCAGCCGAACATGTATGGAGGAAGAGGGCAGACGAATTATTACAATTACTGCAAAGCGAGGAGACAGAATGAAGCAGATATCAATTTATATCATGGCACATAAAAAATTTGACGTACCGGAAAATGCAATCTATAAACCGCTGCAGGTGGGAAGCGCTCTGCATGATAAAATCGGTTATATACCGGATGATTCGGGAGAAAACATCTCGGTGAAAAATCCCAATTATAATGAATTGACAGGTCTTTACTGGATGTGGAAAAATGATAATCAGAGCGATATCATGGGATTATGCCATTATAGAAGGTATTTTTTAAACAACGATAATGAATTGTTAGGCGCAAAGGAAATTAACGACATTTTATCGAACCATGATATGATTGTGTCAAACCGTGCTGTTTATCAGGATATGAATGTCAGGGAAAGCTACATTGAAAAGCATCACGCGCAGGATTTGACGCTGACACGTGCGGCTATAGAGAAACTTTATCCCGAGTGCTTAGTGGATTATGATAGGGTTATGGAGGGAAATGAGACTTATTTCGGCAATTTAATGATTGGGGGAAGTACTGTCGTTAAGAAATATGCCGAATGGCTGTTTGGGATTTTATTTGAAGTCGAAAAAAATATTGATATTACCACATATGATGATTATGACCGGAGGATATACGGCTTTATAGCGGAGCGTTTGTTAATAGTCTGGATTCGTCATAAACGGATAAACGTTTATGAATGTACGGTAGGTCTGATGGGGGAAAAGTCGGAATCAAGGGAGCTTGTTGACAGGGCGGTTTTGCTTCTGGAACAGGGAAAGGCGCAGGAAGCGATGATGCAGATGGAAGACGCGAATAAACGCAGACCGGATTTGTTTTTTAAGGATGCCGATACAACAGGCGAGCTGAAAAGAGCTTACATGATTACCAGCATTTCTATTCTGGAATCAAAACGGGGAGAGAAGAATATTCTGGAATACGCGCCGGAGTATGCCCGGACTGCTATGCATTATGATACGATTTACTGCTTGCTCGGTGAGGCGGGATACGGGAATGCTGATTTGAAGTATCTGATTCAAAACGATGTTTCTATAGCGGCAATTCTGACGGTTATGTCCGATATAGAATATACGGCGGCGGAGCGCATAAATGTCTATAACAGTCTTGCCAATATGTATTTAAACGAAAAGAACCTGGACAGGGCGAGGATTTTCGTGGAGTTTGCCCTAAAGCAGGAAGAGGCGCAGTGAGAGGATTAATATGAACATTTTATTCTGGCAGTGGCATGCGTTTATGCAGAACGGCATGGAAAATGCATTAAAAAAATTAAATATAGAATATCGTATTTTTAATTATCAGCTCAGTGATTGGGAGCACGATACTGCATTTGTGGAGAAATTGGAAAAAGAATTGGAACAGGGGGCGTTTGATGCGGTAATATCCGTCAACTATTGTCCGCTTGTTTCTGCTGTCTGTCAGAATCATCATCTGCGCTATATCGCCTGGGTCTATGATTCACCGGTACATATCAGGGATTTATCATCACTTCATAATTCCTGCAACAAAATATATTTTTTTGACAGGGGACAGGTTGAGAAATACAAAAAACAAGGATATGGAACGGTGTTCCATCTGCCGCTTGCGGCGGATGAGACAGTATGGGAGTTTCAAGATTACTTACAGCCGTCCGGCTGTGATGTAGCGTTTGTCGGACAGTTGTACAAATCGGATTATAATTACCTGATGGCTCCGCTGCCGCAGTATTACCGGGGTATGATGGATGGAATGCTGGCGGCGCAGGGACAGGTTTACGGAGCGTATCTTTTGGACGAGATGATAACAAAACCGTTGATGGAGAAGTTGAATGAGTTTTACCAAAAAGCCTCCAAAAACGCAAAGCGTGTTATGAAAGCGGAACTGGAATACGCCTGCGCCTGCGAGGTGACGGGAAGAGAACGTTTTACGGCGTTAAGTCTTTTAGCGGGAAGATATAACGTACATCTGTATTCGGGAGACCGAAACAATCAGATTGAGGGAATCAAGTCAAACGGATATGTTGATTATTATACGCAGATGCCGTCTGTTTTTAAGAATGCCAAGATTAATCTGAATATTTCCTTAAAAACGATTCGGACAGGCATACCGCTCAGGGTGTTTGATGTGTTAAGCTGCGGCGGTTTTCTGATAACCAATTATCAGGAGGAACTGACGGAGTATTTTGAGCCGGGCGTGGATCTGGTCGTTTATGAAGACGTCAGGGATTTGGTCTTAAAGACAGATTATTATCTGAAACATGAAGAGGAACGGAAAGCAATCGCGCAGAACGGACACCGCAAGGTCAGGGAACTTTGTACATTTGAGGGGCGAATGAGACAGATGCTGGAACTATAAATTTTAATGCGAGGATAGAATATGGGAAGAGCGGTTTTGTTTAAAGGGGCGTATGCGACGCTGGACTATTTTACGGACGACATAGCGAAAGAGTTGGAAGAGAGAGGATTCGAAGTATATCTATTTGATGTGGCGGACTACGGGAAGGCGTTGCCCGGGTTTGTGGCGTTTATACAAAAGCCGGTGGATTTTGCGCTTTCTTACAATAACCTTGGATTCAACATGGAACTGACGCCGGGAGAGAATATCTGGGACTGCAAGTATATTCCCTTTGTCAATATTCTGATGGACCATCCGTTCCACTATAAAAACGCGTTGGAGCAGGCACCGGCGGATACCATACTGCTTTGCTGCGACAGAAATCATGTGGAGTATGTGCATCGTTTTTATCCGCATATCAGGCATGTTTATTTTATGGCGCATGGCGTCGTACCGGTTGCTTTGGGAAAAGAGTGGCATGAGAGAAGTATTGATGTGTTGTATGCAGGAGGGTTGTCGGTAGATTTAACAAACGCCATCAGTCCGTGTAAAGAGAAATACCCTGAGATTGACGGAGACGAGCTGATTTCTTATGCCGTCAAACGCCTTGTGGACGACCACCGGCTGCTTACGGAACATGTGATTGAAAAATATCTGATTGAAAAACAGATTGCGTATACGGATGATGAATTGTCGGAGCTGATAACGGACTTTCGGTTGATTGATTCTGTTGCCGCGTCCCATTTTAGGGAAAAGACGATTGAAACGCTGGTGGAAAACGGAATCAGGGTTGCGGTGTACGGACGGGGCTGGGAGAGCAGAAACTGTTTTCATAATTCGAATTTTGTGTATGGCGGACTGGTTGCGCCGTCAAAGGTTCTTGAACTGATGCAGGACGCTAAAATTGTCTTAAGCACCATGACGTGGTTTAAGGCAGGCAGCCATGACCGTGTGTTTAACGGAATGTTAGCCGGGGCGGTAAGTGTCACGGATGACTCGGAGTATATTCGGGAAGTTATCCATCCGGGAGAAAACGGATTTATTTTCCAGTTAGATAATATGAGTGAAATGCTTCGGATTGTCACGGATGTATTAGAGGAACATGTTGATATAGAAAAAATTGTTAAAAATGCCCGTAAAGAAGCGTTTGAAAATCATTTATTATCCTGCCGTGTGGATGAAATCTTAGGCAGAGTGGAGGAATTGGGTTAGCATGAAAAAAATTTCTGTCATTATTCCCTGCTTTAATGCCGTAAAATGGCTGCCGAAATGTTTTGTGTCGCTTGCCGGACAGACGATGGGAATGGATAATCTGGAACTGATATTTGTCAATGACGCGTCAACCGACGAGGGCGCTACATGGGCGATGCTTTCTGAACTGGAGCGCGCGTACCCTGAATCGATTATGATTATTGACCTGCCGCAAAACCGCAGGCAGGGCGGCGCCAGAAATGAGGCGTTAAAATATGCATCCGGAGAGTATGTGGCGTTTGTGGACGCGGATGACTGGATATGTGATACTCTGTGTGAGAAGGCGTATGTCGCGGCGAAGCAGTATGATGCGGATATTGTTCAGTTTAATCATCTGTTGCATTTTGAGGGGAAGGGAACAATTGAAAATCCCTTGAAAATGCAGGCGGAGGTATTGACAGTTCGTGATGTGAATGAACGCAGGAAGATGTTGATGGGAGAAAAACTGACATACGGCTGTTGGAATAAGTTGTACCGCCGTTCCATGCTTGAGAAGGCGGGCGTACAGTTTGCGGAGCATTGTATTTATGAGGAGCCGTTGTTTGTGTATCCGTTGTTATTTTATGTAAGGCGCGCAGTAATTCTCCCGGACTATCTGTATGTATACCGTCAGAATATCTCCGGTACCATGAGGAATGATATGAAGGACAGACAGACTTTGATGCAGCACGCAAAAGTGCAGCTCGCGGTCTGGAATTTTATGAAGACTACGCCGTTTATGCAGGAATATGCGGAAGAGATAAAAGCATATTTTTTACATACATATTTGTATGAGTATCTTGATTTTGCAAAGCGCAGAGATATGAAAGTTGATTGGGAAGAGTACTGTAAACTTGCAGAGAATGCGTTAATGGAAGTGCAGCCGTTGAGACTCAACCGGTATCAGAATATTTTTGTCAGGCAGTCCACATTGTATGAAATTGTCAGAGACGGAATGGATATTGAGCGGCTGGAGCGCTTTTATCAGGAACTGTGATTTATTTTTTGGGGGCGTTAAAGCAATGGTGATAAAAAACAGGCTGTGGAGTTATTCCACAGCCTGTTGTATGTGCTGCTTAATATTTAATTCAGGTTAAATCCTTCAAGAATGCTGTCAAATTCGACAGAATCAGAGAATCCTTCAAGAACTTTCGCACGGTCTTCCTTTCCGGATTCCAGAACATGAACCCATGCCGCGAGACCTTCTGCGTCAGGCTCGCGATGCAGGAATAAATGGTAAAGCGTTGTTAAATACTCTTCATTGTTCAGATTCTTTTTTGTAAATTCATCTGAGAAAATGAAAGCCTGCGCCGCCTGTTTTGGTGTGTTGATACCGTTGATAACGGTTCGGCACCAATCTTCCAGACCGTTCAAATCGTATGTTCTCTCAAAAGCGTGCTCATAACATCCCGCAACAAACTTGGTAAGATTGGTATTCTGGTTTCTGTAAGCGCTAACCTGCGCGGCTAACTGCGGTACGTCCGATATAGAACCTCTGTTGATTCCTGACACGGTACAGATTCCGGAAAATTCATCCGACATCGCAAAGCCTTCAAATACTTTCTCCCTGTCCACGCCTGCGTCAAGCTGGGATACCCAAGCTGCTTTGCCGTCTGCGTCGGAAGGTCTTCCAAGATAAGTATTATAAAGCATTTCAACAAATTCTTCGTTTGTCAGTTTTCGTTCTTTGCATTCCTGGCTGAATACAAATCCGTATCCGATATCAACACCGCTGGAACGCTGTTCGATAAGGGAGTTTGTCCAGTCGTCATGACCTTTTTCATCAGGGTCTCTTCCAAGTACAAGCGTGTAAAGTCTGTCAACAAAAGTCTTTGGGTCAACCGGAATAGCCGGGATATCCGGGTCAACCGGAGGCGTTCCCTTTGTCAGCTTGGAAATCGCGTCTTTAATCGCGTCTGCCATAGCGTTGACGGAAGCCTGTTCTGTGGCAAGTTTACCTGTTACAACTGCATTAACGGCATCTGTAACAATTTTAAAGTTGCTGTATTCCTCCGGATTTAATTTATTGACTTCAAATATCTGCTCGGTAACTTTTGAGTAGTCGGCGCCAAGATATACCGGCGTCCAGCCGTTCAAATATTTTGACATCGGATATTCCGAAATATCTTCCAAAACATGGCATCTTCTCTGGGATAAGTCAGCTTTTGTGCCGTCCGCGTAAACGGTGTTATACTCGTACAATGCGCAGTTTTCCGGTGGATATGATGCCGACATGGTGGTCCATGCTGCCGGAAGGATTAAATCACCGTCAATCACCGTGTTGGCAAAAACAACTTTCTCGGTATCTGTATTCCAAGGTCTGCCGATATTTCCTGCTGGAGGAGTAATTATTCCCGGATATTCGGTTGTGGTAATCGTACAGCCGTTAAATAAATATCCGTATGTTGCGGCGCCTTTTGATGCGAGAATAACGCCGGCATTTTCTCTGTCAGTGTGACCGTACCAGCTCAGAGTACACTGGTCAAATACCGCATTGCCGTCGCCGCAGATATAATCGGTTGTTCCTTCAAACAAACAGTTATAATAATAAGAGTATTCGTTGGCGTCGCCTGTGTAAAATGTATCCTGACTGCTTAAAAACTGGCAATTATAAAATTCGATTTTATCTGCGCCTCTGTTGTACATGGTACATGCGCGCTCTTTATTAACGTATGCTTTTACGTCGGTATCTTTCGTACGTCTGCATCCGTCCGCAATTTCTTCGTCTGTCACATATCTGTTAAATGAATTTTCAAAAATTACGTTTTCGGCGCAAAAGCCGTTAGCGGCGGCAGTAAGGTTTACTGTGGAACCCCAGTTCCCCGGAGACTGGCCTACGGCAGCCTTCTGATATTTGTCTACTGCGTTTCCTTCATCGTAAAACGCGGTTTTTCCGTCATTCTTTACACTGTAATATTCTTTTCCTAATCCGTAATACCATGTAATAGTTGACGGCGAGGAAGCCTGTGAGGCAAATGTTACATATGGCGTGTCAACAATAACCTGCTCTCTGTAAAGTTCATCGCAAAGCAGAACGGTTACTCTCTGGTCTGCGGTACGTTCTCCCATTGTTTTGATGTAGCGGATTGCGTCCGTAATTGTCTTAAATTCCTGGTCTTTGCCGACTTTAACAGTATCCCTGTAAGCGGCTGTTTCTTCAACCTTTTCTACTTTAACCCAGTAAAGATAGGTTTGTGCGGAACCTTTACAGTTTATGGTAACGCTTGTTTCGGTGCCGTTTGTCGTATAAGTTGATGTAACCGGCTTAGTAGCGTTGCTGGAGCTGTCTGCAGTAACTTCATTCTGTCCGTTAATATCGATAGTACCTGAATACCAGATAGCAACGGTCACTTTTTGTTTACCGGTTACCGGAACAGTTACGGATGAGCCGTCGCTGCCTTTTACCGAAGTGCTGTTGTTAAACGTAATGTTGTTAAAGGAAAGGGTTGTCCCACTGTTGTTTACTTCTGTCGGAAGGTCGTATTCCGTTATATCGGCAACGTATAAATACATATCTTCATTCGGTACATTGGAATCTGCAACAATAAAATGTTCCTGCGCAAGATATCCACCATTTGATGAGACTGCAGTTACTTCGTAGGAACCGTTGCGGACGGTTACGTCCGGTTTTGCGCTTCCGCCGGAATAATTGAATGAATATGTATAGTTGTCGTCCATATTTGTTACGGTAATCGAACTGATTAAAGCAGCTTTTCTGTCACTGGTGACAGGTGTTAAGCTGACTGTGTAAACAGGTTTTCCTACGATATTAATATCTGCCGTATGTGGAGCTGCATCATCTGATTGAATTGTAGCAGACGCCATATAATCATTTGCTTCTGTCAGTTCCACTGTATATTCCATATTCGGAACAATCTTTGCATCAGAATAGGTATAGTGGTAAGCATCCTGACCAGGTGAGAGCGTCAATGGTATTTTTTCCAGTGTGTCGTCGCTTGGAGCCAGCGTCACACGAAATGTTCCGGCATCGATTGCTCTTGCGTTATCCTGGGCTGTAATTGTAATACTGCCGCTAAGCGTTGCCTGCGGCTGATTTAATACCGTAAAGTTAATTGTTTCCGCAGCATTATTTTTATTTAATGTAAATTCCTTTGTATCAGCAGTAATGGAATAAGAACCGTTTACACTTGCGACATAGGAATATTCATTGGCAAGCTCCACTGAGTAGCTTCCGCTTGCATCGACATTCGCGGATATAATATCGTCTGTTTCCTTGTTTTTAAAGCTGAGGGATGTGATATCAATCCCTGAAAAATCGGACCAGTTTGTAATAACGCCGGATACTGTAACCTTAGTTACAATATTGGACTCCTTCAATGTCATATCAGCCATTTTGAAGTTTCCGCCGCTTACCAGTTTGATGTAGCGTTTTCCGCTTATTACTTCAACCCAGTCTGTAACGTCGCGAATGGTGATGGTTGTGGAAGGAATATCATTTTTGTTATCGACCAACTTCAGTCCCGAGCCGGCGGCCTTCACCTCAACATATCTTGAAGGGTCGGCGTCCATTGGCGTAATGGATAATTCGATTTTGGTTGTATCGTCTTTTAACGGAACCCAGATAGCCCCGCCGCTGTTTTTGATATTTAAGTCCTTTCCTGCGTCAAAAATAACGCGCGGACCGCTTAATATCAGACCCTGTGCCGTATCGTTTTCGGCTACGGCTCCGGCGGTGCATTTTGAAAAATCCCATGTAGATGTTGTAGATGTTACATTTAAGTCGTTTGTTTCGAAGTTTGTTTCAAATACCACTTTTTCATCATGGCTGGCGGCAAAAACAGTATCCGGCGTCTTTACTGCGAACAATCCGGTTACTGTCATCGCACATACTACGGTGAATGCAGTGAATTTCCTGAGTCCCCTCAAGATTTTCCTCATAAGAATACCTCCAGTAATTAAAAATTATTAAATTTTTATAAAAAAATTTAATTTAAGTATAGTACTCTTGAGGAAACATGTCTATAATTTTGTGATGTATTTTGTTCAAAATCTACATTTTTAATGAAAATAAATAAAATTAATATATATTTTGCACAAAATTGTTGTGAGTAATTTCAAGAACCGCTTTTAATTCCTTCGCATCAATCTGTCCCGGCGCAGAAGCTTGTCCTGCGCAGCCAAATGTAAGCGCGCTGCCAAAGACTTCACCGCACAGGCGGCTAATCAGTCCTAATTTTCCCATAGACATTGTAATAATTGGTCTGTTTATAAGTTCGCGTGCTTTTGCCGTGGCAGCAAGAAGCGTGAGGACATCTTCCGCAGACTGCGGCATTACAGCCAATTTGCAGACATCGGCCCGGCATGCGTCCATATAACAAAGCCGTTCGATAAGTTCTTCTTTGGCGGGAGTCCGGGTAAAATCATGGCTGGAGGCAATGACTATGGCAGTCTGTTTCATTGTCGAAATCAAATTTGCAACGTCGTCTTTACTTCCGCTTAAAATTTCAATGTCAACAGCATCAATGAGCGGGTTTTGGGAAGCCTGTTGTATCAGAGCCGCGTATTGGTCAAAAGACAGCGAACTCTTGCCGCCTTCCCTTGCGGTGCGGATTGTGTAGAGTAACGGAGTATCGCGGATAATGCGGCGGATTGCCCAAATTGCTTCGTTGACGGCAGAAGAATCGGTTGTGTGCGCGAATAAATCGGCACGCCATTCTACGATATCGACAGGATTTTGCATAATTATTTCTGTCTGGGAATGAATTTCTTCTATGGTGTTACCGACGATGGGGAGACAGATTTTGGGCATCCCGCTTCCTAATGTAATGTTCCTGATAGTAATTGTTTTTGTATTCATAAAAGCCTCCGCGAAAAAGATAAAACAACTATATCATATTTATGTACGGAAAACAATTTGCTTATTTATTTACTTTTTTGTTGTTTGTCCGTTCGAGAAGATAATCCGTACTGACATTGTGAAAATCGGCAATGGAAATCAGGATATCGACAGGCAGATTTCTTGTGCCGTTTTCATAATGTGAATAAGAACGTTTTGTCAGATTTAAATATCTGCTTAATTCTGTCTGGGTAAGGTCTGCGTCTTCTCTTAAATCTCTAATTCGTCTGTAAATCATAAAAATCACCCCCTTTATTTTAATATGGAACGAACTGCTCTGAATAAAATAGAACAAAATGTTCCTTGCAATATTATGCAGGAAGTGCAGCGGCTTAGGTACAGTAATAATTTGTTGGCAAAAGGGGGACGCAATAACAAATAATGTTAAAAAACAGTGGAAATATGCCGAAATATATAGATAACAGTATTTGTGATATGGTATAATAATAGAATACAAAGTATTCATGATATTGTAATAATGGAATGCAGAGTATTTATGAATAAAAAAACTAAGGGATGATATGGAAGTACTAACAATAGAATCGGTTAAAAAAGTATATGGCGCAGGACAGCTCAAATTAAATAATATTAGTCTGAAGGCAGAACAGGGGGATTTTACCGCGATTATCGGAGAGAAGCAGGCAGGAAAGACTTCGCTGCTGCACATTATAACGGGACGTCAGACGGCGGACAGCGGTAAGGTGTCTTTTTATGGTCAGAATATCAGAAAGCTGCAGGATGACGCATGGAGATATACGGCATGGATTCCGGATGATATTTTACTGTATCCAAACAGAACGGTCAGAAGAATTTTTGAACGGACAATTTCATGGACCGGCATGGGAACAATACAAAAAGCGCAGGAGTTATGTCAGGAATTTTCGATAGATATAGAAAGCAAAGTGGCGGAGTTGTCTCAAAAACAGAACAAGTGCGTATCATTTATCAACGCGGTATTTACCAATCCCAGACTGATATGTATCGACGAATTATACCATGAGACAGATAAAGAGACGTACACGATGATGATGGAAATCCTTAGCGGACTTTGCCGGAAGGGGGCGGCTGTGATTGCTTCCTTTGACGAGTATAAGAAAGCCGCAGGATATTGCAACCGTTTTCTGTTATTGAACAAGGGGAACTGTAAGGCGAAGGGGACGATTTCCAAGGATTATAGTCCGCCAAAGATGGTTTCCATGAATCTAAAGTCGTGTTTTAAAGATACGGTCAGCGAGAGCGAATGGGAAGAATATATCCGGTTATTCCTTCATGACTGCCGAGAACTGGCAGGTGACGAGGTGGTCACCCGCGGAAATAGTTTGTTTTTCTCTTATGACGGGGATTTAACGGCACTCTCACATCTGCTTTTTAAATATGGATGTGAGGATTATCAGGTGGAGCAGATGACGATGGAGGAAAATTTTTTGAAAAACTATGAGAGGTGGCAGGAATGAAAAAGATATGGTGGAATGAATTAATCGACACGAAAAGAACGACGATAATTCATGCCGTGTTTTTTTGCACAATCCTGATTTTGTTTGTTTTGTGCAGCAAAGTATTTCATATAAATGCGTATGAGATTTATTTGGGGGTGTCCGATTGGCCGGCATCGTTAAAACTTCCGATTGCCTTTTTATATAAACTTGAAATACCGAATGCTGTCCGCTGTTTATTGCTGGTTCAGTCGGCTCTCAATTTTCCCGTTCTTTTTTATGCGGCATTACTTCCGGCACATATCATAGGAAAGGAAAACGAAAATGGAATGCTGATGTATGTCTGCAACGGACCGTTTAGCAGAAAAGATATTTTCTATGGAAAACTGTTGGCTTGTTGTACGAATTATGCGGTGGTAACGGCAGCGATGTTTTTTACCGGTGCGATTATGACGGTCTGGGGTATGGATTTTGTTTCTTCTTTTTTGATTTGCGCCCGTGTATATGGAATGCTGCTGGTTATGGGAATGTTTTTGATATACATATTTGCGTTTTACTGTGCCGTAAAGAATACATATACGCATAGCAGAATTAGAGTGTTTTTTTGTCTTTTGATAAATATGGCCGGCGGATATTGTTACCTTTTGGCGATGACGGTGATCGATGTGCTTGAAGCGAGGGGAACAATAGTTTCTCTTAATCAGACGTTTGGATTTGTACTTTATATTTTGCAGCAATTTTCGGCGGTACATCTTTGCGGACCGGGAGAGATATATTTAAAATTTCCATGGCTGCTTGTAGCTGCGCTGTTTTCTTTTATTATTATAATAGGAACAATATCAGGCAAAATAATTGAGGGGAAAGATTTTGGGCGTGAGTGCACAGGCACGAATGCGGAAACGATAAACAAAGACTAAAAGAGTAAGGCGGTAATTCATTTGATTAAGAAGACATTTGTGAGAACACGTTCATTACAGGATGGAATGAGGATTGAACAGTCCATTAAGGATAAGACGGGACGCGTGCTGATTCATCGTGGTACGCTGCTGGATGAATATATGATTAATTCTATGTTAAAGATGAATATAGCGGGCGTTTATATCGGCGAAGGGGAAGAGGACCCGGAACCGGAGGAAAAAGACGACGAGCCTAAGATTTCTCCGAAGGCGATGGAGACGATTGAGAAGAATATGACTGCCGACCGTTCCAAGGTACAGTTGACGGAAAGTGTAAAAAAGAGGGTGGAAGAGGGTATTCAGTACCTGTATAGTAATACCGAATCCGAGAAGTTTACCAGCGCTGCCAACAGTATCGCTGACGACCTGATGAAAGCGATTATGGAGAACGACGCGATTGCCGTGGATGTTGATACGCTGAAAATAAGCGATGAGTATACGTTTAAACACAGCGTTGACGTTGCTACAATGGGAATGATTATTGCCAAAAAACACGGACTGTCAGATAAGGAGATATATGAGGTAGGCATAGCGGGTCTTCTTCATGATGTGGGTAAGTCAAAAATTCCAAACGAGATTTTGAATAAACCGGGGAGACTTACCGACGAAGAATTTACCATAATGAAACAGCACGCGTTATATGGATACGGTATTTTGCGGGAAAAGAGTGATATTTCTGATTCTATCCGTATGGGAGTGCTTCAGCATCACGAAAAGATTAACGGTAAAGGGTATCCGCTTGGCGCGTCGGCAGACCAGATTGACGTATATGCCAGAATATTATCGGTGGCGGATATCTATGACGCGTTGGTAACGGAGAGACCATATAAGAAAGGCTTTTCGAAGAGAGATGCCGTCGAAATAATTATGTCAATGACGGATGAACTGGATATAGATGCAATGAAGAGTTTTCTTGGCAGTGTGATTCTCTATCCGGTTAATTCTATCGTACAGCTTAGTAATAATGAAAGGGCAAAAGTTGTGGCGAATAACCCCGAGTGTATTCTGCGCCCGAAAGTGGTGGGCTTAACGACAGGAAAACTGTATAATTTGTCTGAGGATGTATCGTGCGCGAGTATCGTGATTTTATAAGAAAGTCATCATTTTATATTAATAAAATCTTAAGAATCCTCATTTTTATTTTGGTATAATAAGGTGGGAGGCTGATAAGATTATGAGCGAAAAAATTTTGGTTGTTGATGACGAACATGAAATTGCGGACCTTGTTGAATTATACCTGTTAAATGAAAATTATGAAGTTTATAAATTTTATGACGCAGCGCAGGCTCTGCAGTGCATTGAAAATACAATACTGGATTTGGCAATTCTTGATGTGATGCTTCCGGGCGTGAATGGATTTGATATCTGTCAGAAGATTCGTGAAAACTATCGTTATCCGGTGATTATGCTGACGGCAAAAGGCGAGGAAGTGGATAAAATTACCGGATTAACGCTTGGGGCGGATGATTACATGACAAAACCGTTTCTGCCGCTTGAGCTTCTGGCGCGTGTAAAGGCGCAGCTGCGCAGATATAAGCGGTATAATTCCGGCAATGGTTCTGAAAAGGATATGATTGTGCATTCCGGTCTTGTTTTAAATATTAAAAGTCATGAATGTACATTGAACGAAAAGCCGCTGTCTCTGACGCCGATTGAATTTTCTATTTTGCAGATTTTGTGTCAGCGGAAAGGAACCGTTGTCAGCGCTGAGGAATTGTTTCATCAGATATGGGGCGACGAATATTTTACAAAAAACAACAATACCATAACAGTTCATATCCGTCATCTGCGGGAAAAAATGGGAGATTCTTTTGAAAATCCCAAGTATATAAAAACAGTCTGGGGGTGCGGATACAAAATTGAACAATAAATCGAGAAAGGCATGGAAAACGTTCTTTTTATATAGTGTTGCATTGTATACGGCATTTATGTTGTGCAACGGATTGTTTTATATGGTGGACGTGCGATATAACGGCGCTGTCCGCGAATGGTTTGTGGACAATTTTATCGAGACCAGCAACATAGTTATATCAAATGACCTGACAGGAGAAGAGAGATCGGTAGTGATGAAGGAACCGGCATGGAATTCATTGAAGGAACTGCTCTTTTTGCTGTCCTGCGTCATTCTTTTTTTCTGGGTTACAAGCATGTTTGTGGTGTCAAAGTTCTATGCAGGGAAAAAAGTGGAAGAGAAAAACGCATATATTAACAGGCTGTTTCAGGCATATATGATTGATAATCAAAATGTCATTCAGGAGCTGTCGGAAGAAGATACAGAATTGTTTGCGCGGATGACGGAAGTGAAGTCCACCATGCAGCGGCATGAGCAGATGCTAAAAGAGGAAGCGGCGCGGAAAAATGATTTGATAGTGTATCTGGCGCATGACCTGAAAACGCCGCTGACCTCCATTGTTGGATATTTAAGTCTGATGCGGGAGGTTCCCGAAATGCCGGCAGAACAGAAAGCGAAATATATTAATATTACATTAGACAAGGCGCTTCATCTTGAAAAACTGATTAATGAGTTCTTTGAAATTACGCGGTATAATTTACAGCAGATTAGTCTGGAAAAAGAACAGATAGACCTTTCTTATATGCTTGTTCAGCTGACGGACGAATTTTATCCGATTCTTGCCGCGCACGGAAATACAATTGAACTGCACGCCGACGAGGACATAGTTGTGTATGGGGATTCGGAAAAGCTGGCAAGAGTCTTTAATAATATTTTAAAAAATGCCGTTGCCTATAGTTATCCGAATACAGAGATACAAGTACTTGCAGAAAATAAAAATGGGGGGGTGGATATCTGCTTTATTAATAAGGGAAGAACGATTCCCAAGAATAGACTGGAATCGATTTTTGAGAAGTTTTTCCGTCTTGATGAATCGCGTTCAATCAATACGGGCGGCGCCGGTCTTGGACTGGCAATCGCTAAGGAAATTGTGACGTTGCATGGCGGACAGATTACCGCCGACAGCGAAAATGAGCGTACAACATTTCGCTTAAGCCTCCCTGTTTCATTATGAAATAAAATCAATGATATCTTAATAATTTCTTAGGGATATCAAAATAGAAAGTTAAATTACTGAAAACTTCGTTCTGATAACATGGTTATCGGAAGGAAGTTTTTTATTTTATAAATAGGAGGTTCATATGGCGAAGTATTTATATGAAGGGAATTTAAATGAAACAGTAAATTATCGTAAAAAAGGGGAAGTCGAGTATTATATCCGCGGTACGGTTTCGGTGGGGGGACATGTTTTTGAACGCTACGGAATAAAAACACATTTTATTGGAGTCGGTGAAGATTATATCGCGTTAATGAAAAAATATATTCTTCCGTTTATCCAGGAAGGCGATATTGTCAGCACCAGTGAAAAAGTAATTTCCATGTGTCAGGCAAATGTCGTGCGTATGGAGGATATGAAATTATCCCGTGCGGCGAAATTCATGAGCCGGTTTGGAAAAAAGACAGACAGTGGAATCGGAATCACGGAACCATATAAGCTACAGCTGATGATTGACATGAACGGAATGGGCAGAGTGTTGTATGCGGGGATTGCCGGAGCTGTGGGAAAGCTGATGGGTAAGAGAGGGGTCTTTTATGAGATTTTAGGCGAGAATACTGCGGGAATCGACGGATTTTACAGTCATTCCGCATTTGAGGCATATCATACGCTGGCAACATTAAATCCCAAAGAACCGGATAAAGTCTGTGATGAAATTTATGAGAATTGTCATATTCCCATGATGATTGTTGACGCGAATGATATCAATGTTCATATTCTTGGAAAATCACAAAGGCTAAACAGAATTCCCAACGAGAGACTGGAAGCTTTAATTGAAGATAATCCGGCAGGGCAGGATGACGAACAGACGCCGTTTGTTGTAATACGTGATATTACCGGAAAAAAACCGGAGCCTTACACGCCGAAGGAACCCATTCGGGCATCATAAAAATTTGAAAAAATTTTATAATTCTTAGTGACAAATGGAAAATTTTGTTGTATATTAGTAATATAAAAAGTGGGGTACTATACCTATTTTAGAACGGATTTAACCGGAGAAAAGGAGTTCTCTGGTTCTTCTATCATTGCAGACAAGGAGGTGACTGTTAATGATAAGTAATGTTTATAATTACTATCTCAGCCAGTATGCAACAAAACCAAGTTCCCGCTTTGACTCCCATAAAAAAAGTGAATTACGTAATGTATACAATAAGATGGTCAGTATTAACAGAAGGTCCCCGTTATATAAGCTGAACCTGTCTGAAGATATGCAGAAGCTGGCTATTGATATCAAAGAGAACGCGATTGGCTTAAAAGATATTTCTACGGAATTGTCGGAAGCAGAAAGCGGCATGAATGAAATCAGGCATAAGGCGCGTTCTACGAATGAAGAAGCATTGGATGTCAAATATACAGGAGATGAAAAAGAAACGGCGGACGGCTTTTCGATTGACATCAAGCAGCTTGCAACCAATCAGGTGAATACGGGGCATTTTCTGCAACCTCAGAGTAAATACCTGGCGGCAGGAGATTATTCTTTTGATATCAATATATCAGATGTAACTTATGAATTACAGTTTCATGTTGACAATCAGGACACGACGAAGAACGTACAGGAGAAGATAGCCCAGCTCATCAACCGTTCCGGTATTGGAATGAGGGCGCAGATTGAGAGTGACGCGTTAGGAAATTCGGCAATTTCCGTGAGTTCCGGCCAGACAGGAATCCGCAATATGAAATCGTTGATTTTCACGGTTTCCGATGACGAGAATTCCAAAAACAAAGGCGCGGTGGAATATCTGGGACTGAACAGAACGATGCAGTATCCGGCGAACGCGATATTTGCAATAAACGGCGACGTTCGTTCTTCGGCAGACAATCATATTACGGTGAATGGGATTTTTGACCTGGAGTTTAAGGGTGCGACGAAAGAGCCGGTTGATGTGTTTTTGGAGGAAGATACGGATTCCATTGCGAAAGAAGTATCGGAATTTGTCGACGGATATAATCGTGTTGTAGATTTTGCTCGGAGGGCGTCAAAGAAGTTTGAGGGCGGAGAACGGCTTTATAAAGAGTTTGAACGGATAGCGAAGTCTTATAACGCGGTTCTTGAGGAAAACGGCTTTGTTGTGAGAGAGGATGGAGAGCTTGAAATCAGCGAGGAAGGAGAACAACGGCTTGGCAGCAGGGAGGAAGTTTCCAAGGTGTTGAGCAGCCTGGAAGATTTTCGTTCTTCTGTTTCGAGAAAAACAGAAAATATGATAAGCAATCCGATAGCGTATATTGATAAGAAGCTTGTTGTTTATAAACATCCGGTGAAGAATTTTATAAGCCCGTATAATTCGAGCGCTTATGCGGGAATTATGTTCGACGGATATTACTAGACGTAAAGTCTGGTAATATCCGTTTTTCTGTGTTTTGTAAATGATGTGCAATAATCATAGTTCGTCTGCCATCATTTTTTCGATGGCGACGCCGCATCCGTCCTCGTCGTTACTCAACGTGATATGCTTTGCGGCTCTTTTTGCCTGGTCTACGGCGTTTGCCATAGCAACGCCCATGCCGGCTTCTTTTAGCATCATAACATCGTTTCCGCCGTCTCCGAAAGCGGCGAGTTGTTCTGCCGTATATCCCAGAATGGTAAGCAGATATTTCAGGGTATAGGATTTATCAATAGCCGGAGGTACAATTTCCATAAAAAACGGTGCGGAAGTAAATACGTTTAAAGAAGGGAAGCGTCTGCGGACAGTGGGAATTTCTTTTTCAACAATTTGGGGGTCTTCGGCTATGATGAATTTGTTGACCGGGAATCGGATATAAGTATCCATGTTATCAATCTGTTTTACCGGAAGGTGATTGATTTCGGCTTCAATCTGCACATAGCGGTTGTTTATTTTGTTGGTAATAACACAGTCGCCCTCATAGGTGAGAATGGCATAGTTGTGTTCCATGGCGAATTGACAGATTTGAGAACTGTATATATCGGGAATCTTCCGGTCGTAAAGCGTCTTATTGGCGCGGCAGTCCATAATACATGCGCCGTTGTATGCCAGAATATATCCGCCGTGCTCGTGCAATTTTAGTTCTCTTGCAAGCGGCATGATGCCGTATACAGGTCTTCCCGAAGCAAGTACGATTGTGCAGCCGTCTTCTTGTGCCGCGTGGATTGCCCTGCGGGTTCTTTCGGTAATTATCTTTTCGGAATTGGTAAGGGTTCCGTCTAAGTCAAATGCCAGAACTTTATATTTCATAAATGCTCCTTTTCTTCCTATTATAAAATAGAATGTGAACAGTAGATTCTTTAACAGTATGATGATAACATAATAAAAAAATTATTACAATTCCGAAAAAAATGTTGACGGCGTCATTTCCGTATGTTATATTAAACTAGCTATGGAAGAGGTCTTTTTTTTATGCCTAAAAATAAGACCACAAACGAATTTGAATTTAAGCGGAGGTGGAAGTTGTGCGCGTAAAAATCACATTGGCATGTACGGAATGCAAGCAGCGTAATTATAACATGACGAAGGAAAAGAAAAATCATCCTGACCGTATGGAAACCAAAAAGTACTGCAAGTTCTGTAAATCACACACATTACACAAGGAAACAAAGTAATTTGATTTCTCAATTATGTTGCGAGGTGAAAGCATGAGTGAAGAAGCTAAGAAGACTAGCTGGTTTAAAGGCATGAAAGCGGAATTTAAAAAGATTTCATGGCCGAACAAGAATACTCTGACGAAAGAAACCGTTGCAGTTGTTGTTATCTCTGTTTTACTTGGTGTAGTAATAACCGTTATCGACCTAATTGTTAGAACCGGTATTGAGTTCATAGTGAGATAAGGGGAAGGTGAGAATATGGCAGAAGCAGCAGAAGCAAAATGGTATGTGGTTCATACCTATTCGGGTTATGAGAACAAGGTTAAGGCAAATATCGAGATGACGGTTCAGAACAGAAATCTGGGAGACCAGATTCTGGAGGTTATGGTTCCGATGGAAAGCGTAATCGAGATTAAGAATGGTACATCCAAGGCTGCCGAGAAAAAGATGTTTCCGGGTTACGTACTGATTCATATGATTATGAATGATGACTCATGGTATGTGGTACGGAACACCCGCGGCGTTACGGGGTTTGTCGGACCGGGTTCCAAACCGGTTCCTTTGACAGAACAGGAGATGAATTCCCTGGGAATTATGTCTGCCGGTAATACCGTTGTGATTGATTATAAGGTAGGAGATACGGTTACTGTTATTTCCGGTGCATGGGAAAATACTGTCGGCGTTATTAAGACAGTTAATACAGCGAAGAAGTCAGTTACAATCACTGTTGACATGTTTGGCCGTGAGACACCGGTTGAACTTGGATTTAAAGAAATAAGACATTTAGCATAGAAGGCATTTGTCTTAAGACTGCCCGTTTGATAGAAGATGATTGTATGGGTTCTCTATCGGTATCCGGGCGTGGGAGACTTTTAAAAGTCGCCAAATACCACATTATTTTTAGGAGGTGCCATAATGGCAAAGAAAGTTACAGGATATATTAAGTTACAGATTCCTGGTGGCAAGGCTACACCGGCTCCACCAGTAGGTCCAGCGCTTGGACAGCATGGTGTAAATATCGTTGAATTTACAAAACAGTTCAATGCGAAAACAGCGGATCAGGACGGAATGATTATTCCGGTTGTGATTACAGTTTATGCTGACAGAAGTTTCAGCTTCGTTACAAAGACCCCGCCTGCTGCAGTGCTTCTTAAGAAGGCTTGCAATATTAAGTCCGGTTCTGCCGTGCCTAACAAGACAAAGGTGGCAACTATTACAAAGGCTGAAGTTCAAAAGATTGCTGAGCTGAAGATGCCTGACTTAAATGCGGCTTCTCTTGACGCTGCTATCAGTATGATAGCCGGAACAGCAAGAAGCATGGGTATTTCAGTAGTTGATTAATTAATTAAATGTGGGAGGCAAAAGCAGATGCTTTATACCCGCTATTACCACTAGGAGGTTTATTAGAATGAAAAGAGGCAAGAAATACGTTGAAGCAGCTAAGGCTGTAGACCGTACAACTTTATATGAAACAGAAGAAGCAGTTGCTTTAGTTAAGAAGACAGCAGTTGCAAAGTTCGATGAAACCATCGAGGCTCATATCAGAACAGGATGTGACGGACGTCATGCGGACCAACAGATTCGTGGCGCTGTAGTACTTCCTCACGGTACAGGTAAGACAGTGAGAGTTTTAGTATTTGCCAAGGGTGACAAAGCTGATGAAGCTTTAAAGGCAGGAGCTGATTTCGCGGGCGGTGAAGAACTGATTCCAAAGATTCAGAACGAAAACTGGTTTGAATTTGACGTTGTAGTTGCAACCCCTGACATGATGGGTGTTGTAGGCCGTCTGGGACGTGTACTTGGACCGAAGGGTCTGATGCCGAATCCAAAGGCAGGCACGGTTACAACGGACGTTGCGAAAGCTATCAGTGATATCAAGGCGGGTAAAATTGAATACAGACTTGATAAGACCAATATTATCCATGTGCCAATTGGTAAAGCTTCATTCAGTGAAGAACAGTTAGCGGACAACTTCCAGGCAATTATGGGTGCAGTCGTTAAGGCAAAACCAAATACGCTTAAGGGAACATATCTTAAGAGCATTACCCTGACTTCAACAATGGGACCTGGTATCAAGGTGAACACGGTGAAGTTCAATAATGTTTAATTTGGTAAAACAAAGATTGACACCATTATAGATTGATGCTATTATAAGTAAGATGTTGATTTAAAAATCAACAATATAAGAACTGCCCGAAGACAGTAGGTATCAGGATGATGTAAGCCGTAAGGCGCCTACCGAGGAATGGACGTACGTGATGCGCAGGCATTGTCAGTATGATTTATAACCCTCTGTTTTGGCAGAGGGTTTTTCTATCTTAGTCAGACGAAGGCAGGAAAATTAAAACAGGAGGTAAATTAGGTCATGGCTAAAATCGAGATTAAGAAACCGATTATTGAAGAGATTTCTGAAAATCTTAAGGATGCGAAGTCAGCGGTAGTCGTTGATTATCGTGGACTTACCGTTGAGCAGGACACACAGCTTCGTAAGAAGTTGAGAGAAGCAGGCGTTGTTTACAAAGTTTACAAGAATACAATGATTAACTTTGCAATCAAGGGAACTGATTTTGAAGCGCTTGCTCCGCATCTGGAAGGACCAACAGCGCTTGCGGTTTCTAAGGAAGACGCTACGGCGCCGGCAAGAGTTCTTTATGAATTCTCTAAGGGAGCGGAAGCGTTACAGCTTAAGGGCGGCATCGTTGAAGGCACATATTATGACGCGGACGGTATCAAAGTTATCGCGACCATTCCTTCAAGAGAAGAGCTTCTTTCCAAGTTCCTTGGAAGCATTCAGTCACCTGTTGCAAATTTTGCGCGTGTTATCAAGCAGATTGCAGAAAAGCAGGCTGAGGCATAATTTGAACACATTTGATGGAAACAGATTTATCACTAATTGAATTGAAAAGGAGAAAAACAATGACAACTCAGGAAATTATTGAAGTAATCAAAGGTTTAACCGTATTAGAGTTAAATGATTTAGTTAAGGCATGTGAAGAAGAATTTGGCGTATCCGCAGCAGCGGGTGTTGTAGTTGCAGCAGCAGGCGCTGGTGCAGGTGCTGCAGCAGCAGAGGAAAAGACAGAGTTTGACGTAGAACTTACAGAGGGTTCAGGCGTTCCTGTAATCAAGGTTGTACGTGAAATCACAGGCTTAGGCTTAAAGGAAGCTAAGGACCTTGTAACGGCAGCTCCAAAGGTAGTTAAGGAAGGCGTTAGCAAAGAGGAAGCAGAGAACATTAAGAAGCAGCTTGAAGAAGCAGGCGCAAAGGCTACTATTAAGTAATTGTTCTGCAATTATCTGATTAAGACGGGCTCTGTAGGGAAACCTACGGAGCCTTTTTTTCTAAAAGCAATGCGCAAAGCATTGTTCTGACGGGTCGGTTTTGGTCGAAATATCTTGCGAATTTATTTTATTCATATTTTTTCAAAAAAATATTTGACAAGTTTTCCCTCTTGTGTTATGATGGACAGTACCTTATTGTGGTTAATAGGCCTTTTGCGCCCTAATCACAAGAACGATTTTAAAAATTCATAGAATTTTATAATAAACACAAGGGGTGAATCGACGATGGAGAAAAACAGGATACGTCCACAACAGTTTGGTAAGAATGTCAGAATGAGCTATTCCAAGCGGAAAGAAGTTCTGGAAATGCCGAATCTGATTGAAGTTCAGAAGAATTCTTATCAATGGTTTTTGGATGAAGGACTCAGGGAAGTCTTTGATGATATCTCTCCGATTGCGGATTACAGTGGCCATTTGAGCCTTGAATTCGTGGATTTCGTGTTATGTGAGGATGATGTCAAGTATTCCATTGAGGAGTGCAAAGAACGAGATGCAACATATGCAGCTCCTCTTAAGGTAAAGGTCAGACTTTACAATAAGGAAAAGGATGAAATCAGCGAGCACGAGATTTTCATGGGTGACCTGCCGCTTATGACGGCTACAGGTACGTTTGTTATCAATGGTGCAGAAAGAGTTATTGTAAGCCAGTTAGTTCGTTCACCTGGTATTTACTATGATATCCAGCATGATAAGATTGGTAAGAAGTTGTACTCATGCACAGTCATTCCGAATCGTGGTGCATGGTTAGAATATGAGACAGATTCCAACGATATTTTTTATGTCCGTGTAGACAGGACGAGAAAAGTTCCTGTAACCGTACTTGTCAGAGCACTGGGTTTTGGAAGCAATCAGGAAATTATCGATTTATTTGGGGAAGAGCCGAAGGTTATTGCTACATTGGCAAAAGACGTAGCGACGAATTATCAGGAAGGTCTTCTTGAGTTATACAAGAAGATTCGACCGGGGGAGCCATTGTCCGTAGATAGTGCGGAGAGTCTTATCAATGCCATGTTCTTTGACCCGAGAAGATATGATTTAGCGAAAGTCGGGCGTTATAAGTTTAATAAAAAGCTTGCGTTCAGAAACAGAATTGCGGGTCACGTGCTTTCTGAGGATGTTGTGGCTCCGTCAACAGGCGAAGTGCTTGCGGAGGCAGGAACAACTGTTTCAAGGGAACTCGCCGATGCAATTCAGAATGCAGCGGTTCCGTTTGTATTTATACAGGCAGAAGAACGCAAGGTGAAAATTCTTTCGAATATGATGGTTGACCTGACAAGCTGGGTTGACATTTCCAAACAAGAGGCGAAGAAGCTCGGCGTTTCGGAGGCTGTTTATTATCCTGTCCTCAAGCATATTCTGGAAGAGAATGCCGACGATATTCACGCCGCAATTAAGAAAAATGCGGCGGACCTTGTGCCAAAGCATGTTACAATAGAAGATATTTTAGCATCTATTAATTATAATCTGCATCTGGAGTACGGTATCGGTACAAAAGACGATATTGACCATCTGGGTAACAGACGTATCAGAGCTGTAGGAGAATTGCTGCAGAATCAGTACAGAATCGGTCTTTCCAGACTGGAAAGAGTGGTTCGTGAGAAAATGACGACACAGGCATTGTCTGAAGTTTCTCCGCAGTCGCTGATTAATATTAAACCGGTAACGGCGGCAGTGAAAGAGTTCTTCGGAAGCTCGCAGCTGTCACAGTTCATGGATCAGAATAATCCTCTGGGTGAACTGACGCATAAGAGACGTTTATCAGCATTAGGACCTGGCGGTTTATCGAGGGACCGCGCCGGTTTCGAAGTCCGTGACGTTCACTATACACATTACGGAAGAATGTGTCCGATTGAGACGCCTGAAGGCCCGAACATCGGCTTGATTAACTCCCTTGCGTCATACGCAAGAATTAACGAATATGGTTTTGTTGAGGCTCCGTACCGTCTTGTAGACAAATCGGACCCTAAGAACCCTCGTGTAACGGATGAGGTAAAGTATCTTACTGCCGACGAGGAAGATAATTATTATGTGGCGCAGGCGAACGCCGAGCTTGACGATGACGGACATTTTGTTAAAAATTCCGTGTCAGGCCGATACAGAGAGGAGACTTCTGAGTTTGACCGTGCTAAGATTGATTTAATGGACGTATCCCCGAAGATGGTATTTTCCGTGGCGACATCCATGATTCCGTTCCTTGAGAATGATGATGCAAACCGTGCGCTGATGGGTTCTAACATGCAGCGTCAGGCGGTGCCGCTCCTTACGACGGAAGCGCCGGTTGTCGGTACAGGTATGGAATATAAGGCGGCCGTTGACTCGGGTGTATGTGTTGTAGCGAGAAATTCAGGTACGGTAGAACGTTCCGAGTCCAATCAGATTGTGATTCTGACAAAGGAAGGCAAAAGAGACGTATATAAACTGACAAAGTTCTCCCGCAGCAATCAGAGTAACTGCTATAATCAGAGACCGATTGTTTTGAAGGGTGATAAGGTGGAAGCGGGTGATGTTATCGCGGACGGTCCGTCAACTTCCGAAGGTGAGATTGCGCTTGGTAAAAACCCGCTTATCGGTTTCATGACATGGGAAGGCTACAATTACGAGGATGCGGTTTTACTGAGCGAAAGATTAGTTCAGGACGATGTTTATACATCGGTTCATATAGAAGAATACGAGGCGGAGTCGAGAGACACAAAGCTTGGTCCGGAAGAGATTACAAGGGACGTTCCGGGCGTCAATCCGGAAGCGTTAAAGGATTTGGACGAGAGAGGCATTATCCGTATCGGTGCGGAAGTCCGCGCAGGTGATATCCTTGTCGGCAAGGTGACTCCGAAGGGAGAGACGGAACTGACGGCAGAGGAGAGACTTCTTCGTGCTATTTTCGGCGAGAAGGCAAGGGAAGTCAGAGATACTTCACTGAAAGTGCCGCATGGCGAGTATGGTATTGTCGTAGACGCCAAGGTATTTACAAGAGAGAATGGCGACGAACTGTCGCCGGGCGTGAATCAGGCGGTACGCATCTATATTGCCCAGAAGCGTAAGATTTCCGTAGGCGATAAGATGGCAGGACGTCATGGTAATAAGGGTGTCGTTTCAAGAATTTTACCTGTGGAAGATATGCCGTTCCTTCCAAACGGCCGCCCGCTGGATATTGTATTAAATCCGCTTGGCGTTCCTTCCCGAATGAATATCGGTCAGGTGCTTGAAATCCACTTAAGTCTTGCTGCCAAGGCGCTTGGATTTAATATTTCCACGCCTGTATTTGATGGCGCCGACGAGAATGCGATTATGGATACGCTTGATTTGGCAAATGACTATGTAAATCTCGAATGGAGTGAATTTGAGAAAAAGCATAAGGATGCGCTGGGTAAAGGTGTCATGGAGTATTTATATAAAAACCGCGGACATCGTGAAGTATGGAAAGGCGTGCCGCTGTCGCGTGACGGTAAAGTAAGGCTTCGCGACGGCAGGACGGGAGAATACTTTGACAGTCCGGTTACAATCGGCCACATGCACTATCTCAAGCTCCATCATCTTGTTGACGACAAGATTCATGCGCGTTCAACCGGTCCTTACTCACTGGTTACACAGCAGCCGTTAGGCGGTAAGGCGCAGTTTGGCGGACAGCGTTTCGGTGAGATGGAAGTTTGGGCGCTGGAAGCGTATGGCGCGTCTTACACGTTACAGGAAATCTTAACCGTGAAGTCGGATGACGTTGTCGGACGTGTTAAGACATACGAAGCTATTATCAAAGGTGTTAATATTCCTGAACCTGGTATCCCTGAATCGTTCAAGGTACTCCTTAAGGAATTGCAGTCTCTTGCCTTAGACGTTAAGGTGTTAAGAGAGGATAATACGGAAGTTGATATTATGGAATCCGTGGATTACGGTGACGTTGATACGCGTATTATGTTAGATGATGATAAATCTATTCCGGGTGAGGAGTCTTTTGCGCAGCATGGATATACCACACAGGAAGTCGGCGAAGACGATTTTATCGATATTGAAGAGGATTCTATGGATATGGATGATTTCGATGAATTTGACGATGATGATTTTTCAGATGAAAATTAATTGAAGGGAGAGCCAGTGATGTCAGAAAAAACGAATGAAACATATCAGCAGATGACATTTGATTCCATTAAGATTGGTCTTGCTTCACCTGAGAAAATTCTTGAGTGGTCGAGGGGAGAGGTGACAAAACCTGAGACAATCAATTACAGAACGCTGAAACCGGAAAAAGAAGGTCTGTTCTGTGAGAAGATTTTTGGACCAAGTAAAGACTGGGAATGTCATTGTGGTAAGTATAAGAAGATTAGATATAAAGGCGTAATCTGTGATAAATGTGGTGTTGAGGTCACAAAGGCGAGCGTGCGCAGAGAGCGTATGGGACATATCGCTCTTGCGGCGCCGGTTTCCCACATCTGGTATTTCAAGGGCATCCCTAGCAGAATGGGTCTGATTCTTGATTTATCGCCAAGAGTACTTGAAAAGGTCTTGTATTTTGCTTCCTATATTGTACTTGACGCGGGAACTACCAATCTTTCATACAAGCAGGTATTGTCGGAAAAAGAGTACCGCGATGCTTATGAGGCGTTTGGAAATACGTTTCGTGTCGGAATGGGCGCCGAAGCCATTCAGGAGCTTCTTGCGGCGATTGATTTGGAAAAGGATTCGGAGGAGCTTAAGAGAGAGCTTGCCGATGCTTCCGGGCAGAAAAAAGCGAGAATCGTGAAGCGTCTTGAAGTCGTAGAAGCTTTCAGAGAATCAGGAAATAAGCCGGAATGGATGATTCTGACGGCTGTTCCTGTTATCCCGCCGGATATCCGTCCGATGGTACAGCTTGACGGCGGCAGATTTGCTACGTCGGATTTAAATGATTTGTATAGAAGAATTATTAACAGAAATAACCGTCTTGCGCGTTTAATCGAGCTTGGCGCGCCTGAAATCATTGTCCGTAATGAGAAGAGAATGTTACAGGAAGCTGTTGACGCGTTAATTGATAACGGCAGGAGAGGGCGGCCGGTAACGGGACCGGGTAACCGTGCGCTTAAGTCTCTTTCTGATATGTTAAAGGGTAAGCAGGGACGGTTCCGTCAGAATCTTCTCGGTAAGCGTGTCGACTATTCGGGACGTTCCGTTATCGTCGTAGGACCGGAGCTTAAGATTTATCAGTGCGGTCTTCCGAAGGAGATGGCAATTGAATTATTTAAGCCTTTTGTCATGAAAGAATTAGAGGCAAGAGGATTATCCAATAATATTAAGAATGCGAAGAAGATGGTGGAAAAGGGTCTTGATCCGGCGGTATGGGATGTGCTGGAAGATGTTATTAAAGAACATCCGGTTATGTTAAACCGTGCCCCGACCCTTCACAGGCTGGGTATTCAGGCATTTGAACCGATTCTTGTAGAAGGTAAGGCGATTAAGCTGCATCCGCTTGTTTGTACGGCGTTTAATGCGGACTTTGACGGCGACCAGATGGCAGTGCATCTTCCATTATCAGTTGAAGCACAGGCGGAGTGCCGTTTCCTTCTGCTGTCGCCAAACAATCTGCTGAAACCATCCGACGGCGCGCCTGTTGCGGTTCCGTCACAGGATATGGTTCTCGGTATTTATTATCTGACGCAGGAAAGACCGGGCGCTAAGGGCGAAGGCGGAATTTACAAGAATGTAAACGAAGCGATTCTTGCCTATGAAAATGATGCGCTTACATTGCACTCGAAGATTAAAGTTAAGATTACCAAGAAAAACGCGGAAGGAAAGACCGTTTCAGGCATTGTAGAGAGTACGCTTGGACGTTTCATTTTCAATGAAATTCTTCCGCAGGATTTGGGATTTGTAGACAGAAGCAAGGATGAAAACATTCTTCTTCCGGAAGTTGATTTCCATGTCGGAAAGAAACAGTTAAAGAAGATACTTGAAAAAGTTATCAATACGCACGGCGCGACAAAGACGGCAGAGGTTCTTGACGATATTAAGGCAATGGGCTACAAATATTCAACGAGAGCAGCCATGACGGTATCCATTTCCGATATGACCGTTCCGCCGAAGAAGAAGCAGCTGATTGCGGAAGCGGAAGCGACGGTTGAAAAGATAACCAAGAACTTTAAGCGTGGTCTTGTAACGGAGGAAGAGCGTTATAAGGAAGTCATCGAGACATGGAAGGTAACGGATGACGCGATTACCAAGGAGCTTTTGGACGGTCTTGATAAATATAACAATATTTACATGATGGCTGATTCCGGTGCCCGTGGTTCGGATAAACAGATTAAGCAGCTTGCGGGTATGCGAGGTTTGATGGCGGATACATCCGGCAGAACGATTGAACTTCCGATTAAGTCTAATTTCCGTGAAGGACTTGATGTTTTGGAATACTTTATTTCTGCGCACGGCGCAAGAAAAGGACTTTCCGATACAGCACTTCGTACGGCGGACTCCGGTTACCTGACAAGACGTCTTGTCGACGTTTCACAGGAACTAATAATTCGTGAAATTGACTGCTGTGAGGGAAAGGCTGTTCCGGGCATGTATGTGAAGGCGTTCATGGACGGAAGAGAAGAAATCGAAAGTCTTGAGGAGAGAATTACGGGAAGGTATCTTGCGGAGGATATTGTAGACCCAGAGACCGGAGAGATTGTAGTTGCGGCGAACCATATGGTGACGCCAAAGAGAGCCTCAGAAGTCGTAAAGACCGGCGTGACACAGGTTAAGATACGAACAATTCTTACCTGTAAAGCGCACAGCGGTGTATGCGCGAAGTGCTACGGAGCGAACATGGCGACAGGTCAGGCGGTGCAGGTCGGCGAGGCAGTCGGTATTATTGCCGCGCAGTCAATCGGCGAGCCGGGTACACAGCTTACAATGAGAACATTCCATACAGGCGGTGTTGCCGGTGACGATATCACACAGGGTCTTCCTAGAGTAGAGGAATTGTTTGAGGCAAGAAAGCCGAAGGGACTTGCGATTATTGCCGAGTTTGGCGGTGTCGCTACGATTCGTGACACGAAGAAGCAGAGAGAAGTTGTTGTGACGGATTCCGAAGGAAACTCCAAGGCATATCCGATTCCATATGGTTCCAGAATTAAGGTTCTTGACGGTGCGGAACTGGAGGCAGGCGATGAACTGACAGAGGGAAGCGTTAATCCGCATGACCTTCTTAAGATTAAGGGCGTGCGTGCCGTACAGGATTATATGCTCCGTGAAGTACAGCGTGTTTACAGACTTCAGGGTGTGGAAATCAATGATAAGCATATTGAGATTATTGTTCGTCAGATGCTTAAGAAGATTCGGATTGACACAAAGGGAGATTCTGAATTTCTTCCAGGTATGACGACGGATGTTCTCGAGTTTAACGAGGTAAATGAGCAGCTTAATGAGCAGGGACTGGAGCCGGCTACCGGTACACAGATTATGCTTGGTATTACCAAGGCGTCTCTTGCTACTAGCTCATTCTTATCGGCAGCTTCTTTCCAGGAGACGACAAAGGTTCTTACGGAAGCAGCGATTAACGGTAAGGTTGACCCGTTAATCGGTCTGAAAGAAAATGTTATTATCGGTAAGCTGATTCCTGCCGGTACCGGTATGAAGAGATACCGCAATGTAGCTTTGAATACGGACGTTAAGGAAGAGATAATTGACGAGAATGACGAAATAGAAATCCTTGAGGATGATATGATAATGGTTGAAGAGTAATAAAAAACCGGATAAAAAGAGGAGATGCGATGAATTTTTGATGCTGCATCTCCTTTTTGTAATTTAATGTTATAATGAATATCAAAAACATACGGGGGCTACAGTATGATAACTACTGTTGATTATGATGAGGATAAAGGTACGGTTTGTGTAAAAGTTTGCGGAAGAAAACCCGTGCAGATTGTTAATGCAGGTTAATAAAGGATGTATAGTGAATTTAAAGTTTGTAGAGACAGTTAGGAACAGAAGAGTCTGGTTAAGCTCAGGAGAAAATTTTGGAATAAGGCGGGGGAGGGAAAAAGAGATTAAGCAAAGATTTTTTGAATATAAAATTGAGGCGGGAAAAACGGGTTATAGTGGTGATACAGGACTTTAAACGTTCTGTAAGTTAAAAATGGCAAGTTATCACAGAAACTGGCAGGTTGTCACAGAACGATTGAATTTAGAGAAGGGCAGATGGTATACTAAAGAAACGAGGAGGATGGGATATGTTAAAAATATGCAGAGAGGATTTGGTTCGAAAGTTTTTAATGGTAGTTTTCAGCTTTCTGGTGATTGGATGTTTCATTGGTGAATATCAGGTTATGGCAATGACGTTATTGGATGTACAGGAAGAGTATCAGGATGATGAACAGTATCAAAAGATGGTAGAAGATTTTGGAGAAGAGTATGGCAGACAATTTTGCGGGGATGTGCTGCGGGCAAGAAGAGAAGAATTACTGCGAGGCGGTGGTGGAAATATCTGCTATCAATATGTAACAAATATTATGCAGAATAAAACTTATAACTGTGGAAGTGCTTCTGTATTACAGAATTTATATGGTCTGGGAACAGCCGGAAATGTGCCGGGAACTTCTAACAACGAGAAGATGAATGCAATTGACGCCGCCTATAATGTAGACGCACAGGGATGTCTTATGGTATATCAGGTTCGGGACGCATTGAATACATACAGTGGAAGGTCGTACATTTATGAGGAAGGTTCAACGATGACGCAGGCAGCATTTGCTGATAAGGTTGCAGCTTCACTGATGAATGCAAGACCGGTTATTTTGCATGCGGAAACTTTTTATCTTCCATATTATGGACAGAATGTGATGTGGCATTATATCAGTCTTGACTATATTAATCGTTCAACACAGACGGTGCGCTTAGTGGATTGTAATTATATGCAGGAATTTTATGGTGTGCATGAGGTAGCTGTATCTGATGCATATGCAACAATATCTCATGGGGGAAGGTATATCATTAGATGAGTTTATGCAGAAAACGTATATATAGTTCATTTCTTGTGTTGATACTAATACTGTCGGGATGTTCCGGCAAGGTAAAGGAAAAACTCTGGACATCGGATGATTGTGAAGCAATTGATGTTTCCTGTCTGGAAGGGGAAACACCGTACGCGGAGGTGGGGGAATGTGTTCTGCCATTTGGAAGGGATGTTGTAGGGAGCTATTGTCTCTATGATTTTAAGGTTTATTATGAAGTAAATTATTGGAATACGTTGATTGACCAGACAGGAATGACGCCCAATAAAGAATTTAGTGAGGAACATAATACGCAGATTCGGTGCTATGATATGGTGAATCAGACAGACAAGCTTGTTTATCGGTATGATTCTACAAAATGTGAAGACGTGATTGATATAGAATGTAATGGAACGTATTTAATTTGGGAGAATTACGATAATGACGGCTGGGAATTAAATAGTATTCGATTACAGGATAATAGCAGCAGCGAGCCAAATGTTGCAGCTGATTTGTCGGAAGGGGAGCTGTATTTTGTCTGTTTTGCTTTACAGGATAACTGTGCTTTCTGGTATGATTATGAAGATAAAAAAATGAATTTATACAGCTGCAATTTGGATACGGGAGAAACGAAGCTGATTTATGAAGGAAGCACGTTAACATCGCCGTATGAGCAACCATGCATTGCCGGGGATAACATTTTACTTTATCAAATGAACGAGGAAGAAGTTACCAAAGTTTTTTCCATTGATAAAAAGAACAGACAGAAACTTCATGTGCAGATTCGGTCGGAGATAGCAGATATTGTTGGAGATAGCGAATATTATGCATGGAGAAAGAATTATAATTCGGGAGAAAATGAGGAACTATATTATTATGATGTTGTGCAGGAACAGTACAGAAAAATTAAGTGCGGTAATTTTTTTTCGTATGCGCTGCAGGACAATTATCTGATATTAAATTTGCAACAAAAAGACAAATGGAATGGAGCAGGCGTTTATTGTATTGACTTGAATGAGTATCAGGCTTATTATATCAGTGGAACAGATGCAACAACGTTATGGACGAATGCCGGACCGAATAATGTATATTGGCAGGAAGTAGATGATACGAGTAATTTTAAAATTAAGAATATGGTATTTAAGTAATGGAAATCGGTAATTTGTTTATAATACTACGAGGAAAAAGCGTTGTTTTGGAATGAATTTTCAAAACAGCGCTTTTCTTTGGTAAATAGAAGAAGTTACATTTTTTGTAAAAATTTCCTATTTTTCATAATAAAATTTGTTGACACGTGCAAAAATAAAGAATATAATCTTAAAGTGTGCGTAAAAGCGCACGCCAACGATTTATTCCATAAGAAGAATAGATTGCAACCTAAATTCTAATTCCGGGAGGTGAAAAAGAAATGCCTACATTTAATCAGTTAGTTAGAAACGGTAGAAAGACTTCAGAGAAGAAGTCAACTGCTCCGGCTCTTCAGAAGGGATACAATTCTCTTAGAAAGAAAGCGATTGATACAGCAGCTCCACAGAAGAGAGGTGTTTGTACAGCAGTTAAGACAGCTACCCCTAAGAAGCCTAACTCAGCTCTTCGTAAGATTGCCAGAGTTCGTCTTTCTAACGGTATTGAAGTAACAAGCTACATTCCAGGTGAAGGTCACAACCTTCAGGAGCACAGCGTTGTTCTTGTAAGAGGCGGCAGAGTTAAAGACCTGCCAGGTACAAGATACCATATCGTTAGAGGTACTCTTGATACAGCAGGTGTTGCCAAGAGAAGACAGGCGCGTTCTAAGTATGGTGCTAAGAGACCTAAGGACGCAAAGTAATTTCTGATTTTACAGAAATTTTAATAGAGAAGTTCTCTATTATATTCACATTGATTATTTATAGTGCCGGAATTAGACATGTTTTTCCTGAGGTTGCAGGATTAAAATATCAGTAAGACCGAGCGCGAACACAAAAATTAATTGTGAGTACCGATGAATTATTGAGTGAATTGTTGAACGTTCCCGTTCAACAAACACGTATTAAGGAGGGAAGAACCGTGCCACGTAAAGGACATACTCAGAAAAGAGACGTTTTAGCAGATCCGATTTACAATAACAAGGTTGTTACCAAGCTTATCAACAACATTATGCTGGATGGTAAGAGAGGCGTAGCACAGAAGATTGTATACGGAGCATTTGATAGGGTTGCCGACAAGACCGGAAAGTCTGCTCTTGAAGTATTTGAGGAGGCAATGAACAATATCATGCCGCTTCTCGAGGTTAAGGCAAGACGTATCGGCGGTGCGACATACCAGGTACCTATCGAAGTAAGGCCGGACAGAAGACAGGCTTTAGGTCTTCGCTGGCTGACAACGTATTCTCGTAAGAGAGGCGAGAAGACGATGGAAGAAAGACTGGCTGCCGAAATTATGGACGCTGCTTCTAACACAGGCGCTGCCGTGAAGAAGAAGGAAGAAGTGCATAAGATGGCTGAGGCGAATAAGGCTTTCGCACATTACAGATTCTAATATATTATATGGTTGGAATTGACATTAATAAAAGGAGGAAAATCCCTTGGCTGGAAGAGAATATCCGTTAGATAGAACTAGAAATATCGGTATTATGGCTCATATTGATGCTGGTAAGACTACGTTAACAGAACGTATTCTTTACTATACCGGTGTTAACCATAAGATTGGTGATACACACGAAGGTACTGCAACAATGGACTGGATGGCCCAGGAGCAGGAAAGAGGTATCACAATTACTTCAGCCGCTACTACATGTCATTGGACAATGGAAAAGGAAACAAAGGTAATTCCTGGTACTCCTGAATATCGTATCAACATTATTGATACTCCAGGTCACGTTGACTTTACGGTAGAAGTTGAACGTTCACTTCGTGTACTTGACGGCGCCGTTGGTGTATTTGATGCACAGAACGGTGTTGAGCCACAGTCAGAGAACGTATGGCGTCAGGCTGATAAATATAACGTTCCACGTATTGCGTTTATGAACAAGATGGATAAGATGGGAGCTGATTTCTTCGGCTCAACAAAACAGCTTATCACAAAGCTTGGTAAAAACCCTGTTTGTCTTCAGGTACCTATTGGTAAGGAAGATTATTTCCAGGGTGTCGTAGATTTGTTTGAAATGAAAGCATATATCTACAATGATGATAAGGGTGACAACATTACAGTTGGTGATATCCCGGCTGATTACAAAGATGTTGCAGAGGAATATCATGAAAAGCTGATTGAGCAGTGTGCTGAGCTTGATGATGATTTGATGGAGAAGTATTTAGAGGGTGAGGAGATTCCTGTAGAGGATCTTAAGAAAGCTCTTCGTGCTGCAACTATCGCAGGTACAGCAATTCCTGTGCTTTGTGGTTCAGCTTATAAGAACAAGGGTATCCAGAAGTTATTGGATGCTGTTCTTGAGTATATGCCTGCTCCAACAGACATTCCGGATATCGCAGGACAGGATGAAGATGGTAACGAAATATTCGTTAAGTCTTCAGATGAAGAACCATTTGCCGCATTAGCATTTAAGATTATGACAGACCCATTCGTTGGTAAGCTGGCATTCTTCCGTGTTTATGCAGGTACATTAAATTCCGGTTCTTATGTACTTAACTCTTCTAAGAACAAAAAAGAAAGAGTTGGTCGTATTCTTCAGATGCATGCTAATAACCGTAAGGAAATTGATAAGGTATATTCAGGAGATATCGCTGCAGCAGTTGGTCTTAAGTTCACAGTAACAGGTGATACAATATGTGATGAGCAGCATCCGGTTATACTTGAGTCAATGGAATTCCCAGAACCGGTTATCGAGCTTGCAATCGAACCAAAGACAAAGGATGCACAGGGTAAGATGGGCGAAGCTTTAGCAAAGCTTGCTGAAGAAGATCCTACATTCCGTGCACATACAGATCAGGAAACCGGTCAGACAATCATCGCAGGTATGGGTGAACTTCACCTTGATATCATTGTTGACCGTCTTCTTCGTGAATTCAAGGTAGAGGCAAATGTTGGAGCTCCACAGGTTGCTTACCGTGAATGCTTCACAAAGGCTGTTGATGTTGATTCTAAGTACGCTAAGCAGTCAGGTGGTCGTGGTCAGTATGGTCACTGTAAAGTACATTTCTCACCAGTGTCTGTTGATAGCGAGACATTTGATTTTGTAACAAAGAATACAGTACTGATTAATGAACCGCCAGTACTCTTCTGTGAGTCTTCTGTTGTAGGTGGTGCTATTCCTAAGGAATATATCCCGGCAGTGGCTGAAGGTATCAGAGAAGCAGCTAATTCAGGTATTCTTGCAGGCTTCCCTGTTCTTGGTGTAAGAGCCGATATCTTTGATGGTTCTTATCATGAAGTAGACTCTTCAGAAATGGCATTCCATATTGCCGGTTCCATGGCATTTAAGGACGCTATGGGAAAAGCAGCTCCTGCACTTCTTGAGCCTATCATGAAGGTTGAGATTACAATGCCCGAAGAATACATGGGAGATGTAATTGGTGACGTAAACTCACGTCGTGGACGTGTAGAGGGCATGGAAGACATTGGTAATGGTAAGATGGTTAAAGCATTTGTACCACTTGCTGAAATGTTTGGATATGCAACAGATCTTCGTTCTAAGACACAGGGCCGCGGTAACTACTCAATGTTCTTTGATCATTATGAGCAGTGTCCAAAGCAGGTTCAGGACAAAGTTATTTCTGCAAAGAAAAATTAATTATTAAATATCGGCATAGCTGTCATTGTTATGACTATGCTGCAAATAAAAAATATCTTGAAAATATTGTAAATATGCAATATAATTAAGAACAACATTTATAATACCCGGATTTCGGGTCACTATTTAAAGGGAGGACTTTAAAAAATGGCAAAGGCAAAATTTGAAAGAACCAAACCACATTGTAACATTGGTACAATTGGACACGTTGATCACGGTAAGACAACTTTAACAGCCGCTATTACAAAGACACTGAATGCCAGATTAGGTACAGGTGAGGCTGTTGCATTCGATATGATCGATAAGGCACCGGAAGAGAGAGAAAGAGGTATCACAATCTCTACAGCTCACGTTGAGTACGAGACAGAGAACAGACACTATGCACACGTTGACTGCCCAGGCCATGCCGATTATGTAAAGAACATGATTACTGGTGCTGCACAGATGGACGGCGCTATCCTTGTTGTAGCTGCTACAGACGGTGTTATGGCTCAGACAAAGGAGCATATCTTACTTTCACGTCAGGTAGGCGTTCCTTATATCGTAGTATTCATGAACAAGTGTGATATGGTTGATGATCCTGAACTTCTTGAATTAGTAGAGATGGAAATCACAGAGCAGCTTGAGGAATACGAATTCACAGGATGCCCAATCATTCAGGGTTCTGCTCTTAAGGCTCTTGAAGATCCAAGCAGCGAGTGGGGCGACAAGATTCTTGAGTTAATGCACACTGTTGACGAGTATGTTCCGGATCCAGTACGTGCTACTGACCAGCCATTCCTTATGCCTGTAGAGGATATCTTCACAATTACAGGTCGTGGTACCGTTGCTACCGGTAGAGTAGAGCGTGGTACTCTTCATATCAATGAGGAAGTTGAAATCGTTGGTATTAAGGAAGAGACAAGAAAGACTGTTGTTACAGGTATCGAAATGTTCCGTAAGCTCCTTGATGAAGCTCAGGCTGGTGATAACATCGGCGCACTTCTTCGTGGTGTTCAGAGAACAGATATCGAAAGAGGACAGGTTCTTGCTAAGCCGGGTACTGTAACATGCCATAAGAAGTTTACAGCACAGGTTTACGTTTTAACAAAGGATGAAGGTGGACGTCATACTCCATTCTTCAACAACTATCGTCCACAGTTCTACTTCAGAACAACAGACGTAACAGGTATCTGCAACTTACCGGCTGGTACAGAAATGTGCATGCCTGGTGATAACGTAGAAATGACAATCGAACTGATTCACCCAATCGCTATGGAGCAGGGTCTTACATTCGCTATCCGTGAGGGTGGTAGAACTGTTGGTTCTGGTCGTGTGGCTACGATTATTGAGTAATTGTAATTTGTTCAGTAAAATCAAGGCTTTCGGGGGTTACTCCGAAAGCCTTTTTTGTCTTTGAAATCCTGAAAATGTTGTCAATAATGTATTTTATTGCTATAATTCCACAAATATACTATACTTAGAATAAGCAAATCTTAGTCCTTTTTGCAAATGCAAAAAGATGATTGGCAAATCCTTAGTCGAGCTGTTATAAGGATTACCCTTCGAGGTTTCAGCAGTAGGTTGCCCTATGTGTCAATCAGAGTATTTGCCAGATTCTATAAGGAGGTCTAATACAAATTATGCTTCTCAATTTTATGAGAAAGGGAAGCATAAGGCAGGCAAAAATTATGGATTTAAACAAAGAAACTGCTATTCGGTTGTGGGTACAACAGTTTGGCAAAATACAGAAGGCGACGGATTTTTCCGGGCGTGAGATTGCAAAAGCAGCCTACAATGATAGGAACAGTAATTATGGTTGGAATGTTGATCACATTTTACCGTTATCAAGAGGTGGAAAAACGGCAGATTATAACTTAATCTGTTGTCACATTTTGACTAACGATGAGAAGGCTGACAAATTTCCATGTTTCAAAGCCAATGCAAAAGAATTTGAGATTCAAAAGAGACAGAATCATTATGAGATTATCGCAAAAACTGTTGCCCCAAATGAAGAAGAGAACGAAATTGTAAATTTCTTAGATGTAGCGCAGGGACTTAAATGTTGGAAACAATGTAAGTCTTATCGGGGGAAATTTTTTATTGGATATGTCAAAATCAGAGTTGAGGTATCTAATGAATCCGACCAACTTCTTGAAAGATATGGAAAGTTTTTGTGTGAGCTGTTCGGCACGGAAACTATTTTTGCCGAGGATAATAGTATAGGCTATATCAATAGTTGGGATATATGTGGTCGGTCGTATAATCGGGTTTATATTTTCACTGTTATAGTGTGTGATGTCCCAACAACAGAAGATATAGAAAATCTTCTTGATGATTGTGTTACATTGAATACCTACAGTACTTATTTCACAAGTAACACCGGATTTGAAAGCATTCAAATTGTTTGTGGGGTGGAATGCTATAATAGCCGCTTTGGAATGTCTTTGAACTGCAAAAAAGATATTGTGGAAAGGCAGGTGCAGTTTATTGGTTCATTGGCGATTGATGAACGTGTGAAAATTAACACAAGCGCTAAAAAGGATTTAAAGGATATTTTTCCTCAAAAAGGGTTTTATCCTTATGATTTTACATTTACAAAACTCAGAAAAAATCTTGAGAAATTTATTTGAGATTTAATCAGAAGTATTATTTGTAAACCTCTTGAAGAGATGCCGGGCAACAGGTATCTCTTTTGTGGTGTAATGATTAAGTTGTTGGGAAAACTGAAATTCCTCACCACTTACAAATAGGTTAAAATTGACAGCAAGGTCTGTGCAATGATACAATATTAAACAGAAGAAAATATACGAATCAATAAGGGAATTTGTCAGCGTGTGCAGATTCCCTGTTTTTAAGAATGGAGGATATTTATGCCGCGTAGAACAGATATTCATAAGGTGCTGATTATTGGGTCAGGTCCCATCATTATAGGACAGGCATGTGAATTTGATTATTCGGGAACCCAGGCATGCAAGGCGCTTAGGAAACTGGGATATGAAATTGTATTGGTCAATTCCAATCCCGCAACAATCATGACGGATCCGGAGACAGCAGATGTGACTTATATTGAACCCCTTAATGTAGAGCGGTTGGAACAGATTATTGAAAAAGAACGCCCTGATGCTTTGCTTCCGAATTTAGGAGGACAGTCCGGGCTTAATTTGTGTGCAGAGTTGAATAAGGCGGGTGTTTTGGATAAATATGATGTGAAAGTAATCGGTGTGCAGGTGGATGCTATCGAGAGAGGAGAGGACCGTATTGAATTTAAGAAGACAATGAATCAGCTCGGCATTGAGATGGCTCGCAGCGAAGTTGCCTATTCGGTAGATGAGGCTCTTGGCATTGCGGAGAAGCTGGGATATCCGGTGGTTCTGCGTCCTGCCTACACTATGGGCGGTGCAGGAGGAGGCCTAGTTTATAATAAAGAAGAATTGAAGGTCGTTTGTGCAAGGGGACTTCAGGCAAGTATGGTGGGACAGGTTCTGGTGGAAGAATCCATCTTAGGCTGGGAAGAATTGGAACTTGAAGTAGTACGTGATGCGGATAATAACATTATCACAGTCTGTTTTATTGAAAATATTGATCCTTTGGGTGTTCATACAGGAGATTCTTTCTGCTCAGCGCCAATGCTTACTATTTCAGAGGATTGCCAGAAGAGATTACAGGAACAGGCATACAAGATTGTGGAAGCGGTCAAGGTAATCGGGGGAACCAATGTGCAGTTTGCCCATGATCCGGTAACAGACCGTATCATTGTCATTGAGATTAATCCGCGTACCTCACGTTCATCGGCACTGGCTTCCAAAGCAACGGGATTCCCGATTGCGCTGGTATCCGCTATGCTGGCGGCAGGGTTGACGCTGAAGGATATTCCATGCGGTAAGTATGGAACGTTGGATAAGTATGTGCCTGATGGTGACTATGTGGTAATTAAGTTTGCGCGTTGGGCTTTTGAGAAGTTTAAAGGGGTCGAGGACAAGCTTGGAACCCAGATGCGTGCGGTCGGCGAGGTTATGAGTATCGGAAAAACCTATAAGGAAGCTTTTCAGAAAGCCATCCGCTCATTGGAAACAGGGCGCTATGGTTTAGGGCATGTAAAGGATTTTGATTCTTTGCCGAAAGAAGAATTGTTAAGACGTTTGATAACGCCATCCAGCGAACGTCATTTTCTCATGTATGAAGCGCTTCGTAAAGGAGCGACTGTTGAAGAAATATTTGAAATAACCAAGGTTAAGACGTACTTTATCACGCAGATGAAAGAACTTGTGGAAGAGGAAGAGGCAATTATAAAATATAAAGGTGGTCTTCCTACAGATGAAATGCTGATTACTGCCAAAAAGGACGGATTTTCAGATAAATACCTAAGTCAGATTTTGGAAATCCCGGAGGAGGTTGTTCGTAACCGCCGTATGGAATTAGGTGTGGAAGAAGCATGGGAAGGCGTTCATGTAAGCGGGACAAAAGATAGCGCATACTATTATTCTACTTATAATGCACCGGACAAGAATCCGGTCAGTGAAGATAAACCGAAGATTATGATTCTCGGAGGAGGACCGAACCGAATCGGTCAGGGAATTGAGTTTGATTACTGCTGTGTCCATGCTGCCATAGCATTAAGGCAGATGGGATTTGAGACGATCATTGTCAATTGTAATCCGGAGACGGTTTCCACTGACTATGATACCTCTGATAAATTATATTTTGAACCGCTTACCCTGGAAGATGTATTGAGCATTTATAAAAAAGAAAAGCCGGTTGGGGTAATTGCGCAGTTTGGCGGACAGACGCCGCTGAATCTGGCGTCAGAGCTGGAGAAGAACGGAGTCAGGATTCTTGGTACGTCTCCTGCTGTCATTGATTTGGCTGAGGACCGGGATCAATTCCGTACTATGATGGATAAGCTTGGGATTCCAATGCCGGAATCAGGTATGGCAACTACTGTGGAGGAAGCGCTTTCCATAGCGAATGAAATCGGATATCCGGTCATGGTTCGTCCGTCCTATGTCCTTGGCGGCAGAGGCATGGAAGTAGTTTATGATGATGAGAGCATGAAAGGATATATGGAAGCGGCAGTAGGCGTGACACCGGACCGTCCTATTTTGATTGACCGTTTCTTAAATCATGCTTTAGAGTGTGAGGCAGATGCTGTCAGCGACGGAACACATGCTTTTGTACCTGCCGTTATGGAGCATATTGAGCTTGCAGGCATTCATTCGGGAGACTCGGCATGCATTATTCCGTCCGTGCATATTCAGCCTGAAAATGTGGAGACGATTAAAGAATATACGAGAAAGATTGCAGAGGAAATGCATGTAAAAGGGCTTATGAACATGCAGTATGCCATCGAAAACGGAAAGGTTTTTGTTTTGGAAGCGAATCCGAGAGCGTCACGGACAGTGCCGCTGGTGTCGAAGGTATGCAATATCCGGATGGTTCCCCTTGCAACAGAAATCATTACTTCCGAAATTACGGGACGTCCTTCACCGGTTCCGGGTCTGAAGGAAAAAGTGATTCCTTATTATGGAGTGAAGGAGGCAGTGTTCCCATTTAATATGTTTCCGGAAGTGGATCCTATTCTTGGACCGGAAATGCGCTCTACCGGAGAAGTTCTTGGTTTGTCCCGCTCTTATGGAGAGGCGTTTTACAAAACGCAGGAAGCGGTTCAGTCAAAACTTCCGTTAGAAGGAACTGTACTGATTTCAGTAAATAAGAAGGATAAGGACGAAGTAGCGGAGATTGCAAGAAGCCTTGCGGAAGATGGTTTTGAAATCATAGCGACAGGTGGAACCTGTGATCTGATTACTGCAGCGGGAATTCCGGCTAAGAAGGCAAAGAAGCTTTATGAAGGAAGGCCTAATGTCGGGGATATGATTACCAATGGTGATTTTGATCTTATCATTAACTCTCCGATAGGGAAGGACAGCGTTCACGACGACAGTTATCTGCGAAAGGCGGCAATCAAGGCAAAAACACCTTATATTACAACGGTTGCGGCGGCCAGAGTAACTGCTGAAGGAATCCATTATCTGAGAACCCACGAAGGAAGCAAAGTGAAATCGCTTCAGGAACTGCATAGCGAAATTCACGATAAGCCGTGAGGCAGCAAAGGCTTTATATTGGTACTTGGAAGAGACCCTGCTGAAGGCGGATTGGAAGCATAGGAGGATGTGCTGCAAAATAACCTTATTTTGGTTATGGAGCGGCACTTCTTTTTTTGTATGGAAACTAAAAATATTCCTGTCGGCAGACGTTGAATTTGAAAAATAAGGAATGGTGCATATATAGGAGACTATTTAAATTTTTTAGAAAATATTACGATTATTTCGCTGTAAAATATTAAAAATTTATTAACATTTTTGTCAAGTTAGCAACTTGTCCTCGCAGGAAAATTATGCTATCATTATTTTAACATTTTTTATTAAGGAGGGACTTTACAAAATGAAAGGCAAGAAACAATTTGTTGCGCTTTTGTTAGTTGCTGTTTTGGTATTTGGAGGGGTATTTCCGGCCTTTCATCCAATGAGCAATGTGTATGCTGAAGAGACACAGACAGAGCAGCAGGTGGAAACACAAGCTCCGACAGATGATGAGGAACCGACAGAGGCACCTACAGAGCAGCCAACAGAAACACAGGCTCCGACGGGTGATGAGGAACCGACAGAAGCGCCTACGGAGCAGCCAACAGAAACACAGGCTCCAACGGATAATGCGGAACCGACAGAAGCGCCTACGGAGCAGCCAACAGAAACACAGGCTCCAACGGATAATGTGGAACCGACAGAGGCACCTACAGAGCAGCCGTTATCCGTTACTGACGGCGCGGAAACTTTTACGCTGCCTGAAAAGGGTGCAGACAATGTACCGATTGAATCAGGTGCGGTAGATTATTTCGATAATCAGGAAGTCTATGCCAAGGTAAAAGCAGATCAGGCAATAACGATTGAAGGCTTGAAGAAAGATACAAATTATGGAAATGATTCCATAGAAATTTATTTTACTGATGATGTGAATGCATATACTGACAAAGGAAAGGACCGGGTCATTGATGGTGACGCTTATAATTATGGTGTCCAGATGAAGGGCAATGGTGCTTTCACATATGCAGACGGTACCGTTACAGCTACAAATGCTGTGAAAATTGTTGCGAATAAGACGGGAACGGTTTATTTTGCGTTGTCAAAAACTAGTGATACCAAACCTGTTAATTTTAACTGGATTGAAAATGGAGAAATAAAATTAGATCCAGCTTCGGGTGTGGGACTTACAGATCATGGCTCATTTACATTTAATGTGGTTGAGGGAAAAACATACTACCTCTGGGCAAAGGGTACAAAGCTTGCAATATTTAACATCACCTACACCTTTCCGGGAGAAGCTCCTATCGAGTTTCCTACAGACAAACGTCCGGCATTCCCTGGTGCTGAGGGCGGCGGTATGTATGCTACCGGCGGCCGCGGCGGTGACGTGTATGTGGTAACAAACCTTAACGACAGCGGTGAAGGTTCTCTTCGAGAAGGTATTAATACCGCTCCGGCAGCGGGACGTACCATTGTTTTCGCTGTAGGCGGAACCATCAATCTGGAATCAACACTGACATTTAAAAATAAACAGAACATTACGATAGCAGGTCAGACGGCGCCGGGAGATGGTATTACTATTGCAGGTTACGACACGAATATCAGTGACAGTAAGAATATCATTATCCGTTTCGTGCGGTTCCGTGTAGGCTCGGCGAACCTTGCAAAGGGCGGCGACTCCATGGATGCATTATGGGGCAGAGATAACGATACATTTATGATTGACCATTGTACATTCAGTTGGAATACAGACGAGACGCTGTCTACTTACAGGGGCAGGAATGGTACGGTACAGTGGTGTATCATATCAGAAAGTTTGACCGTGTCAGGACATTCCAAGGGACGTCACGGATACGGCGGTATTTTCGGTGGAGATAATACGGTATTCCAGTATAATTTGATGACAAACCATACTTCCAGAAATCCTCGTATCGGAGGCGGTTCTATGACGGACCCTATTTCTGACGCGAAGGATCCAACGAAAACACCGAGTACTGCAACACTGCAGATGAGCAACAACGTACTGTATAACCATGGATTCTATCCTTGTTATGGCGGCGGATATGCTTATACAAACTATATCAATAACTATGTGAAACCGGGTAAGGGAACCAGAGAGTCCCTTAGAAATACGCTGATTCATGTGGGCGAGAACGGAAAGTTCGGCGGATTCTATGTAGCAGGCAATATTCTCGAAGGCAATAGCGAGGTTACTGCAAATAATGCGCTGGGTATCAGAGAAGACGCGCCGGATTACATTTCAAATACAGCGTATACAACTTCTGATACAAGTAAATTTGATTTCGATGCATTTGCTACGATACATCCGGTATCAGCAGCAGATTGTTATGATGTGGTATTAAACAGCGCGGGTGCAATATTCCCGAACCGTGACGCAATTGATGCCAGAGTAGTGGCACAGGTAAAGAGCGATACAGGATTTTACATCAATACACCTGATGAAGTAGGCGGATATCCGGCAAGAACGGTGACTGCTGCGGATATAGGTCGTGTGGACACCGACAATGACGGTATCCCGGATGATTGGGAGACGGCAAACGGTCTGAATCCGAATGACCCTTCAGATAGTGTAAAACCGTTTACCGGCGATAAAACAAGTCCAAACTATGGATATTCAGCTCTGGAAGTATACTGCAACGACTTGGTTAAGGATGTGGTTGTTTCCGGCTATCAGGCAAAGAATCCTGAAGTTTCAATTAATGTTGCGAATAATACATTGGTAAACGAGGGTACTCCTGTTACTGTGACAGCAACAGCAACAGCTCCGGCAGGTTCAACCATTGCCAAGGTAGAATTTTATAACGGTGATAATTTGGTGGAGACGGTAACGAATGCTCCTTACACTTATGCTTATACAGGTCTTGCAGACGGAACATATAACATTTCTGTCCGTGCTTACGACAGTGAGGGCAGAGCAACTCAGAGCAATACCTCCAAGGTGCATGTAAATTCCACCGCAGGAACTGACAAGTGGAACAGCGCGGATGTAGGTACTCCTGGAGTGAAAGGTACGGCGTCTCTTGTGGACGGTGTGCTTACTGTAAAAGGTGCGGGAAAACTGGGCAAATCTGAAGGCAGTGTGGCAGGAAGTGCATTAAACAATGCTGCATCGGATGATTTCCATTATGTATATCAGCAGATGACCGGCAATGTGGAACTGGTTACAAAGCTGGATTACTTTACGGCAGTTGACTGTCATACCTTTAACGGTTTGATGTTCAGAGAGTCTCTGGATGCGGATGCCGCTACGGTAGCGGTAGGTCTGACCATGACAAAGATCTGGGATGGTTATGATACGATCTGGACCGCATTTATGGCTAAGAGAGACAAAAAGGGCGACAAAATGACCGACCTGAGTGAAACACTGGATGGTGCTTCCGCTGTGGAGAATGCTGGTATTCCGGCAATCACCAATTTGAACTTTAAGGATAATGCCGGTTATAACGGCACATGGTTGAAATTGACTAGAAACGGCAATGTATTTACCGGCGCCGTATCCGACGACGGTTTATTGTGGCAGACGATTGGACAGTTTACGGTAGAACTTCCGGAGACGATTTATGTAGGTTTTGCGGTAGAGGCAGGTAAAGCGGCAAATGAGCTGGAAAATTATTCTACGGCAAAATTCTCCAATATTAAAGTCAATACCCGTTTTGGTACGATTACATACAACCTGGAGAATGTAGAGTATTCAGGAGCAGAGAATTTCGCAGTAGGAGATGACGTTTCCATTATCCTTACCAATATCAAAGGATATCTGCTTCCTGAAACAGTAAAAGTAACAATAGACGGAAAAGAAGTAGCAGCGGATTATGACAAAGAGAAGGGAATTATTTCCCTGAAGAATCTGTCAGGAGACGTGGTAGTTACCGCACAGGGTGTAAAACGTGAGATTGTGCAGGTGAAACTTGAGGAAGTAGACCCTCAGAATCTGCTGACCGTAGAAGAGAAAGACGGTAAGCTGATTTTGACACAGATTGCGGAATCAGGCTCTACCTCTTCCGGGTTCCCTGGAGGCGACTCCTATAAAGACGCTGTGAATGAGAGCTGGGTTTTATTCCCAGAAGTATCATATCCACACGAGATGACGATGAATATTACGGTGAAGAAGCTTCTGCCTGTAGGCAAGAATGACAATACCGGTGTATTTATCGGTGCGTTTGATATTACTGAAGGAAGACAGGCGTTTGACAGCCTTGCGTTTAGACCATGTGCAAAAACAGCAGAGGCTGTATCGAAGTTCTGGACGAAGGGGGACAAGACCGGTAATGGTGGAACGAAGCAGCCTGTAAGCATGGATACGGTTTATAAAGTAACATTTGCGTATGATAAAGCTGGACAGTATACAGTTCAGTGGGAGTCTGCTGACGGTTCAAAAGCTTCCGAGACATTTAAGGTAAACGAGAATTACTTAAAGAAGGGCGCAGCTGTCCGTTATGGTATCGGTCTTATCGGCGCTACCGTAGAAATTACGGACCTTACCTATACTGACCATGAAGGCAATGTGATTTATAATATGAATCCTGCAGATTATTCTGCCGTAACGGCCGCTATCGAAAAGGCAAACCAGTTAAAGGCAGAGGATTACGAGAATTTCGATGTCGTAACGAAGGCATTGGATGCAGTCGTTATGGGACTTTCGAAGTCAGAGCAGGAGAAAGTAGACGCAATGGCTAAGGCAATTGAAGACGCGATTGCTTCCCTGAAGAAGAAGGTAGAAGGAACAGTTACTGTAGAAGGTGACGGTATTGCTATTACGGTAGACAAAAACCTGACATTCACAGATAATAAGGGAAATGTCATAACTAACGATAAACTTTATGTAAAGGCTGATCCGCAGCAGAATTCACCGCTTACTTCATTAATTAAGCCGGGTGCTGAGGACAAAGTACAGTACTTTGACGTGAATCTTGTTGATAGTGCGAATAACAAAGTTACGTTTACAGGCGGTAAATTAACGCTGATATTTAAGTATCCTGACGGAACAAACAGATTTGATTATAACTTTAAGGTGTACCACGGTCTTGACAATGGCAAGATGGAACAGCTTGGCGTAAGCTGTGACGACGCGGGTATTAAGGTAGAGGTTGACAGCCTGAGTCCGTTCGCGATTGTTTATACGGAAAACGAGGACGGAGAGTATGCAGGAGATACGGTACAGAGCGTACCGACAGGTGATGCGACTCCACTTGCTCTGCTTACAGTTTTGATGATGGTATCGGCAGGTGTTCTGCTGGTATATCGCCGTAAGTCTGAAGCGGAATTATAAGAATCGAATCGTTTCAACATGTTAAAAAAGAACCGATGCAGTGTATGTGCTGCATCGGTTTTTTAATATATATTATTTGCCTTCCGTGACACAGAAGGCGAAATATCCGTTTTGGCCCGTGCTGAACAGCAGGCTGTAAGGCGGGTATTGCTTATCGAAAGTCCGGGTAATCTGTTCGAATGTCATTAAATCTGTTTTTTGTAACTGAAAATCGTCCGTCAGAACAAAATGTTTGGAAATACAGTCCATAAATTTCTGCGACATAGATTTGACGGCATAGGTTACGGTTTTGTCAATGCGGGTGATCTGCTTGCCGAGCATGACGCTGAGTATGGACAGAATCATCTGTTCTTCATAAAGCAGATAAGTCTGAAGACGTTTGCCTTCGGAAGAAGTATAAAGCAGACGATAACAGAGCGCGTTTCCTGAGGAAAAATCTTCGCCGCTGTAATGTTCGCTGACAATCTCCGGTTTGACGTGAAACAGATGTTCCAAAGTCTGGGTAATTGCTTTTTCGAGTGAAACAATTTTATCTTCTGAAGGCTGATGTACCCATTTCTTTGTCGTGCGTCCCGTAATGGCATGGTCCTCAACCATAATATGTCCATTTAGCCAGCCGATACAGAATCCAAGGAAATGTTGTACGGATTCCACGGAGTAATTCTGGGACTCCATTTCTTTCTCAAGTGCGGGAATGGTATTGTCACGCAAGTTGTCATGGAGGCTTTTATGTATGTCAAAGTCGCTATAGTTAATTGACTTCATATACGCCTCTTCATCGGCAAAATGTTTAATCGTATAATTTTTAAAGTATTTGATGCCTTCCTGACAGGCATGTTGTTGTTTGGCGGAGTCTTCATTGAGACTGAGAAGCTTTGCAACGATTGAAAAGAGCCGCTGATGTGCTTTGTCAATGCTGTCCACTCCGATGTTAAACCGTTCATTCCATTTTAATTCATTCATGCTGTATGCCCCTTTCTGTACATTATGATATCCGTATAAGTGTATCATAATTTGCAGTGTTAGACAATCGGGCATTTGCCGGCGGGAGCTAACATCCACCGCTTATTTGTGACAGCAGTTCTTCCATCTCACAGACGCCTTTTTTCTGGGAAGTTATGATTGATTCCAGTATAGGCTTTAAATCAGGGCAAATCGGAAAATTTAACGCGTTCTGGGACATATTGATAGCGCCGAGATGGTGTGGAATCATTTCGTACATAAAATCGGCGTTGATGTCGTTGACGGTACAGGCGTTTTCCATGTCCGAAAACATCGTGTCTGTGATTTCACGGAAATGATTCTGGTAGCAGGACAGTTCCTGATTGTTGTTTCCCATTCTCGAACAGCAGCGCAGAATCCGTTCCATATCCCGTATGCCTTCCGTCTGCTCCCGGATAATGTCAAGGGCGATTTCCTGCAAAGGAATCAATGTAGTATAACATAATATGTTTTTTGACATTTCGATTGCGGCACGATGATGCGGAATCATCTGCACAATAAAGTTACGCGAGATACTGTTTGTCAGATTTGCCGTAGTCATGCACGACATCATGCGGTTTAATATGCGTGAAAAACAGGTAAGATATTGGTTGGTTATAATGCTGAATTCGGAAGAGGTATACAAAATAATCACTCATTTCACTGATCGGATTTCTTAGTATCATATGCGCCGCTTTGGTGAAAAGATACATATTTTTCGAAAGAAATGCTCCATCCCATTGCATTTCAAAAGTTATCAATATATAATAAAAGAGAAAACAATTTACAAATATAGGAGAGAGAAAAATGTTTGAGTATCTGAAGAAAAAGAGTATTAAATCAAGTATTCCGGCATTCCTTATTATGCTGGTAATCGGTCTTGGACTATGTGCGTATCAGTTTAGCAACGTGGTTTCGGCAATTAATGGGCATGCAGTGTTGTCGGAGCTGGAACCTAAGAAACTTAAAGAGGGAATGGTGGTAGACGCGGATATCGAAGCAAATAACGGCGCTTTTATGGAGATATACAATACGACCGGGGGAAAGAAAAACACAACGGCATTGTATTATATTATTTCGATGGATGCCGACAATAATCCACCGTATATGGCAGTGAGAGTTTCGGTTTCCATGGAGGATGAGATGGAAGCGATGGCGGACAATACGTTTGCCGGAAAGTTTTCCGACCCGATTCACATTTCCGGTACCGTTAGGGAGATGAATTCGAGCACACAGAAATATTTTATCAGTTACATGAAAGAATTCGGTTTTACGGAGCAGGAAGTCAAAGACATGATGGTGCCGTACTATATTTACAATGGTAAAGTCGGAGATATGATGAATGAGATGGTCTACATTATTTTCGGCATCGGCGCTGTACTTACGATTTGGAGCATTATTTATATGTTCAGGGTTATGAAGGGCAGTAAGCTGAAGAAAATCCGTAAAGAGATTGCAGATGCCGGATATTCGGAGGAGCAGGTAGACGCGGACTGGGCATCGGCTTCAGAGGTTTTGGTAAACGGCGTTATGAAAATCGGTCAGGTCTTTACATTTATTAATGATGATGTGCCGCATGCAATCAAAAAAGACAATCTGGTCTGGGCATACATGAAAACTACGACGCACAAGACCAATGGCATCACAACGGGAACGACATATTCCGTTATTATGTTTACAAAGGATAATAAAGAGTTCCCTGTAGGTGTAAAAGATGAATCCACGGCGCGCTATGTACTGGATGAGATGGGTAAGAGAATGCCTTGGATGCTCCTTGGATATGACGATGAGCTGAGAAGATGTTACAAGAGGAATATTAATGAATTTTTGGATATCAGATATAATAAAGTAGAGAAGATATAAGATTTTGGAGTTTATTACTGGCAGAGGAATATGCGTTTAACGGCAGTTCCCCTGCCAGTATTTGGGTGCGGTGTTTTATGAAATATATAGGAATTGTCGAAGACGACAGGGGATTAAACAGCGGAATTGTGCTGGCGTTAAAAACAAATGAATATGATTTTATTCAGGCATACAGTCTTGCGGAAGCGAAAGAAATGGACATGGATAGCCTCGATTTGCTGATTCTGGATGTTAACCTGCCGGATGGAAACGGGTTTGATTTTTTACAGACAATTAAAAACCGTTATGACCTGCCAGTGATTATGCTCACGGCAAATGACACGGAGATGGACGAGGTGCGCGCGCTGCAGATAGGAGCAGACGATTATATCACAAAACCATTCAGTCTGATGGTACTTCGGGCAAGAATTGATACGGTTTTAAAACGGATAGGGAAAAAAGGGCAGCTTGTTTATGAAAACGAAGTTTTCCGGTTTGATTTTGACAAACTGATATTTTCAAAAAATGAACGGAAAGTGGAACTTAGCCGTACTGAACAGAAATTATTGAAGGTACTGGTGGAAAATCGCGGAAGGAAGCTGACGAGAAATATGCTGATGGACGCGGTCTGGAGCAATGAGGCGGAATTTGTGGATGAAAACGCGCTGTCGGTATCCATTAAGCGGCTGCGTGATAAATTAGAAGAAAATCCTGCCAAGCCTGAGTATATTCAGACGGTGTATGGCATCGGATATATTTGGAGAAATTAAAATGTTTATCAGGAAACGGACGTTTGACATACTGAATCAGATGGTAGACGACGCGCTGTCGGGACAGTTTCGCGAATCGAATTATGACGAGTCGGAGCTTTCTAAACTGGAAGTAAAGTGGAAGCGTTTTCTGGCGTCGTCGAAACTCTCATCGGATAAGGTGCGCGAGGAGCGGGATAAGGTACGGGAACTTGTGTCCGATATATCGCATCAGACAAAGACGCCGCTTGCCAATATCATGCTGTACAGCCAGCTTTTGAAGGAACGGCCGCTTGCTGATGAGGAAAAGACGCTGGTAGATGAAATCGTCCTGCAGTCGGAGAAACTGGAAGAGCTGATTACGTTTTTAATTAAAACGTCCCGGCTGGAAACTGGAACATTTCATATGATGCGGCAGCAGCAGGAATTGATGGAGCTTGTAGAGGAGAGCGAAAAATTAATTGACGGCAAATGCAGGATAAAGGATATCCGGTTGAACAGAGCCATTACAAACGGGTATATAAAAGCGCGGTTTGATTTCAAGTGGACGCAGGAGGCGTTTTTAAATATTCTGGATAACGCCGTAAAATACGCGCCGCAGGGGAGCGTGGTAACAATCGGCATGTCGGAAACGGAGAGTTTTGCCCGTTTATCGGTGCGCGACGAGGGAATGGGTATTCCTGAAGAGGAGATTCCGTTAATTTTCAAACGGTTTTACAGGGGACGGCAGGTTGGCAGAGAAGAAGGCGTCGGCATCGGTCTGTACCTTGCAAGGCAGATTGTGGAGGAGCAGGGCGGATATATCCGCGTAAAATCGAAAACGGGTCGGGGAAGCTGTTTTGAGATATGTCTTCCGAAAGTTTAATAGAATCTTTCAAAACTGTAATAATTGTGAAAGCAGGGAGAAAGAATGATGTGATATAGTCTATGTTGTAAGAGGCATAGGCTATTTTTTATCATTTCTGAGAGGAGAAAATAAACATGAGCGAGAGTATTTTATTGACAAAGGAACTAAAAAAGTATTACGGAACAGGGGAAAATCAGGT
>CAJTZH010000008.1:0-42646 GCA_910584325.1 uncultured Lachnospiraceae bacterium
CATTAAAAAATAATATAAAACTTACAAATACATGTGCGCTTGTAATACGGGATTTTCCGGATGGTGTGGAAATAATTGGAGAATAGAAAGAGGACAAAATGTTTCAAGGATTTGTTAAGTAATAGAAGGAGATGTATTTCTTCGGCATATAATGATATACGTTTCTGTCATGGAACACCTATAAAGGAATATTTTTACATACGATTCAAATTAAATAGAATGAATAAGAAAAATGCATTGGGTTTCTTTTTTGATGCATCTTTAGATGGATATAAATATGGGTTGAATATCTATAATCCAGATGCAAATGGAATGAATAAAATCCGAGAATATATATTGGATAATAAGCACTATGCAAAAAGTGTAATTGAAGATTTTAACGAAGCATGCTTATTAGAAATTCAAGGGGAAAAAATATAACTGTGTTATAATTTATTATAAGTTTTTCTTTCCCTTATTTTTGCCCTTATGAGAGTTCGTAACATGAGGGAAAAGGATATAACACAAGGGAAAATCTAAGGGCAAACTCACTTGCTATAAATTTAGCGTTTTCAAGGGTTTGTGAACTTTCTGGAGATAAGATATAACAGTTAATAAATGCTATAAAATGTGTTTTATCAGAATTCCAGTTTATAGAATCGTTAAGTTATTACAGATTATGTGGTTTATGTAAAAATACGCTTTATAATTTATACACCGGGAACATTTTTCCGAAAAGGGAGGAACCTAAAGTGTTTGGAACATTGTAACAGCAGCCTCTGCCTGATACAATGCTCCAAAATAATCATCTTTGGAAAGTTATCGCCATCTTAAGCGTACCGTGTTGCTTCCGCAGATTGGTGCTTCCAACTGAGATACGGAAACAGGAAAACCGTTGTAGTCAATTGTAATTGGCTGTGGAAAAGCCGCCGGAAGAGCCGGACAGCGTGTTATGCCTGTTAATGTCAGAGTAGTCCACGTCTGGTCCGGTCTTGCGTCCGGTCCGGTTCTGGCATCCGATTTCATAGACTGTTCCATTGGATGTAATTTTAACGGTATGCGCCATAGTGCTTCCTCCTTTCTGTAGTATGCAGTGCCCATATCATGTACGGAACATGCAGGAGAAAGTATGGCGCCGATGAAAGGAATACAGGCATAAAATAATCGGGATGCGGCTACCATGAAGGACATCATGGACGCGGACGTTAAATCAGCCATCCCTTTCTTTTAAAAATTCTTCAATAAGGTGTTGTATGTCATTGATACAGGAACCGCAGACAGTTCCTGCGTTTGTTATTTCCTGAACCTCTTCAAGTGTAGACGCACTGGAGTCCACGGCTTCTTTAATCATGCCGATTGTTACATTGTTGCAGTAACAGACAATTTTATTCATATCCATTGTATAGAACCATCCTTTTAGAAATTTAGAAATAGTATGCGAAGAAAAAATGATATTATGCAAAGAATAGTCTGGTTATTTTGTTCATTTCGTGTTACACTACTAGAAGTATGTTAATTTAATGGGACACATAAAGGCTGCACAACCGGCGCAGCCACATAACAAAATAATAATAAACAGGAGAAGAACATATGGCAGACAATAATTTTGATTTGGAACAACAAATAGATTTTACGAAGAAGAAGATTACGGAAATCAACGAAAAGATTGTTGAGTACAAGAGACTGCATGAGGACTATAAGGGACACGGCGTGTATAAGAGTATGGTGCAGAATCTTTCCTCCATGCAGAGAAAGCTCGTGGAACTGAAGCAGACAAGGAAAGTTACGATTGCGGCAGTCAAGCAGCTTCGCTATAAGTTATTTAAGGAGCTGGTTGCGGAACGTCTGGGACAGGAAGAGATGGAGCAGTTAGAGCAGCAGGCGAAGGAGCGTTCGCAGGAATATAAGTATAATCTGACGACGAGGACATTTGTAAAAAAGTAAATCATACGCCATAGAACAAAAAGTTCTTGATATATGGTAAATGTAACGGCTGCCGGAAATAATCCGGTGGCTTTTATTATGGTAAAATGATATAATGTGGGGAAGGCAGAGTATAAAATATTTGAGACCGGAGGGAATGACAAAAATGCGGGATACAGCGGTAGAAATGGCAAAAAGGCTGTTGGTGGACAGTATCTGGAAGAGCGCGAATCTGGAAGGACTGGGTACAACTTTCCCAAAAACTGAAGCGATTCTTGCGAACGCACCGACAAACACAAAAACGGAAGAAGTATTATTTGTTATCAACATGAAACGGGCATGGCAGTTTCTTTTGGATAATCTTGAATATAAGAACAGCATTATGCTGTTAAGGGAATTTGATAAAATTGTCGGAGAGCTGTTGTTTCGTTATGCGGGTGAAATCAGGACGATTCCGGTACAAATCGGTGGTACTTCGTGGGAACCGGAGATGCCGCATACAGGTGTTATTATGGAGGCAATCAGTCAATTGGAGGAGATTACGGATATTGAGCAAAGGGCGCTCAAATATTTCTGCTATATTGCGCGGACGCAGATGTTCATTGATGGAAATAAACGTGTTGCGCAGTTGATGGCAAATAAAGTTTTGATTGAATATAATATTGGTATTTTTCAGATACCGATTGAAAAGCTGGAAGAGTTTAAGGGGATGCTGATTGTGTTTTATGAAAGCGGAAACGACGCGCAGATAATTGGGTTTATGAAAGAATATTGTATCAGGCGCGTGTGAGGTGAGGGATACATTTTAGGGCTAAATTTATACAGTTTAATGTAATATATATTATTAATTTGCTTAATATTTTGTAGTAAATATAGAATAAAAGAGAAAAATTAATACTTTAGGTAAGAGCAACATGATTTCTTTATATAGTGAAATAAAATGAAAGAATGTTAAGATACAAGGAGGAAGTTTTATGTTTAAAATACTTGATTATTTAATTATACCATTTGGTCAGGCATTAATATATGATATTACAAAAGAAATATATAGTGCTTATAAAAAGGAGGAACACTTACTTAATGACTTTCATTGTGTAATAAGCGATAGTGTAAGGAATGCTATTCCAAACAATAGAAAGAAAATTATTGATGCAATAGTGAATGATATAGAATATGAATGTCAAGTGAATAAAAAATTTGATGTATTAAAAATCGTTAATTATCAATTTAAAGAATGGAATGAGGAAAATCTAAATTCAAAAATAGTTGCATCAGATATCTATAGTAATATAAGTAATGAAATTATGAAATATCCTGAATTAAATTTGATATGTATTAATTTAAAATTTGAAAGCCTGTTTGAAAAGTTTGAAAGCTTTAGACATCAATTAGAAGAATTTCAAAGTGATATTTCTTTGATAAAACATCAGAATGATTCAGAATATGTGTTTTTAAAAAGAATAGTTGAGTATAATTTAAATGAGACTCAAAAAATAAAAAGAATGAATGAAAATAATAGATACATTCCTTTAATTTATCAAGAATATTTTTTTCGACCGCTTTTTTTGGAAAGAGATATGGGAGATAACAAGATAGCAACTTTAGAAGATGTTTATATAGAAAACAAATTTAAAATTCTGGATTTTTTGCAACAAAATTCAGATAAGTGTTACAATGGTTTATTGGTTTTTATAAAGGATTTTATTGAAGAAAATCTTAGAACTATTAATTATGGAACAACCTATGGACTTAGTTCTTCGCAGATTAAAGTATTGTTTATTAAAGGACACCCTGGAAGTGGAAAAAGTAGTTTGTTTTATAACTTAGCATTTAAGAAAAGTCACGATAAAGATTTTATGCAGGATTATAAATTCTTTTTTGTTAAGTTAATAGAAGTTTATAATGAAAGAGACGGAAAACTGAATTTAAGTAATCCTATAGAAGATATTATAGGAGAAAATACAGTTGAGTTGGAACAGTACAAAGGTGTGGTTCTTGTTTTAGATGGATTAGATGAAATATGTGTTGCGAAGGATTTTAATGTGAAAGATTATTGTTATAATTTAATTAGAAGTGTAAGTAAATATAAAAAACTAAAGATAATAATTACAACAAGATTAAATTGTATAAGAATAGATCACAAAGAAAATAAAAATGTTATTAATATACAATTAAATAATTTGGATATAGATGATTTGGAAAGGTGGATTACTAAATATTTTGCTATTCATAATTTATTGAATAATAAAAAGAAACTAGCAATTGACAATATTTGTTTTATTGAAAAAAATGAAAATAAAAGATTAAGAGATATTTTAGCGATTCCATTAATTTTTTATATGATTGTTGTTTCTGAAATAGATGTATCTAAAATACAAAGCATAGGAGAATTATATGACAAAGTATTTGATGAACTTAGAGAGAGGAACTATAATGAAGAAGAATATGACTTTAAACAAAGACACGGAGTTAATGATAAAATTACTGTAAAAATGGCAAGACAAATAGCAATAGAAATTTCTAAAGAAATGTTTGATAGTAATAAATTAACTTTAAAAATAAATTCCGATGAAATAAAAGGAGTATTTGAACGAGTTCATTCAGTTGATATAAGTTTAAATGAAAGCGAAAAAAAAGAAATTGAAAAATTATTCCCTCTTACTTTTTTTTATAAGGAAAATATTGATGTAGTAGAATTTGCACATAAATCCATTATGGAATTTTTTGTTGCAGAAAAGTTATATCAAATAATAGAAGTATTTAATGATGATTTTGATTTATATATACAAAACTATTTTTTAAATCCAATTATAACTAATGAAGTCTTAGATTTTTATACATATTTTTTTGATAGTCGAGAAAGTTATAGAATTATACAAAGATATTCAAATATTATTACAATTTATAAAAAAAGTATATATGAAAAATTTGAATACAGATGTAAAAATGTTTTTTATACCTTTGAAATTTGCAAGATAGTCTTTAAAATATACTGGTATTTTATTAGAAGAATTATTCAATGTCCAATTGAAGAAATAAACGAATTTATAAACGAAAATATTGTACGTACTTATATTTTAGGTGTGTTAAGTATTGTTGATTCTGCTTCAGTTTCTTTTTTAGATAATAATTATATAATATGGGATTTTAAAAATTTATCATTTAAAGAATATGAATTTTCATTTTGTCAATTAGATTATTGTGATTTCTCGTTTTCATGCTTTGAAAAGTGTAAATTTTCATATTCGAATTTAAGTTTTGCTAATTTTAAAGGAATAACTTTAAAAAGCTATTTGCAGTTTCTAAATTGTAACATGAAAGGAATGAAGATAGCAAATATACAATATGGTAAAGAGATAAAAAGTTCAAAAGATAAAAATGGACAAAGTTATATTATAGAATTTAGAGGAGGAATATTAGAATATGCAAAATTTGAAAATGTAGATTTAAGAATTGTAAATTTAATAACAATAACTTCAATGGATAAAGCGGAATTTAGGAATGTGAAATTGAACTTAGTTCAATTTATGTTAATTACCCAATTTAATATAATTTGTGAAAATTTGATAGTTTATATATCTAAGACAGACTTATTAAAAAATGAAATAAAGGAGATTGAAAAATTGACAAAAAATAATAACAAAAGTGATGCAAAAAAATATGTCGAAGATATAATTTATAAAAGAATGAAAAAAGATAAAGTGCCAGATGAATATAAGAGCAATATGACAATTGTAATAAATGAAAATATTGGAGTTGAGTAGAGTGTGATTTCCATGTTGAGTTTGAATAAGGGGTTCTGAATAGTTACCTTTTAATTTAAATGCGTTTTAGTTGAAAAAAACATCAAAAGTATTGCCGGTTGTGCTGCGTATTAAAGTTAAAGGATCTAGATAATGGCTCAAGTTACTATTATTGACAAATGAAATGCAAACAATGAGAATCTTATATTGTTGAATACTGATCTAGCGGCATAAAGGTTCCTGTGTTTGGAGAAGTGCTTCAAACCACGATAGAAGATGCTGTGCTATATGCGCGACAGCTCTTAGAAAAATCAAAATTTTTATATTGTGAAGCGGAAAGCGTTTTGGAAAATGAAATCGGAATGGATAGGGCGTCTGTTTCTGACGGCGGTGTAACTGTGAAATCATTTTCCGAAAGTTTTGGAACAACAGGCAGACTTGACGCTGAATATTATCAGCTGAAGTATGACGTATTTGAACGCTATATTAAGGAGTATGCAGGGGGTTATACAACCGTGCAGGAAGAGTTTGCGTTGATTAAAACGAGATGCACACGGGATTTGGAAGAATATCCGTATGTTGAAATCGGTGATATCAGTATTGAAAACGGTGAGGCAGAATACCATATTGTCAGAACAAAAAATTTGTCTGCAAACGCAAGGATTATGACGCAAAGCGGCGACATTCTCGTCTCTACAGTCAGGCCATACAGAGGAGCCGTTTCTGTACTGCATGAGGATAATCTGCTTGTGAGCAGCGCATTTACGGTATTAAGAGAGAACGGGACATATCCGGCGCAGACATTGCAGGTACTGTTTCGGACAGATTTTTATAAGGACTGGCTGTTAAAATTTAACGTGGGAACTTCTTATCCGGTGATAAAAGATGAGGATGTGTTAAATATGCCGATTCCTGTTTTGGATGAATCGGTGCATGAGTCAATTAAGGAGTATGTGCAGGAATCAAAACGGCTGCTGAACAAATCAAAGGAACTGCTTGGAAACGCGAAGTATGCTGTTGAAATGGCGATTGAGCAGGATGAGGAGATTGCGGTGAAGTGGCTGGGTAATATAATGAAGTTACAGAATGAAAAATAATTTATCAGGGTGGAGAGCATTATGAATACTATAAAATTTATCGGAAAACATAAAACATTTGAAACGTATTATTTTGAGAAGTTTCACTTTACATTTCAAAATGTTTTGATAAAGCTGGAAGTTCAAGATAAAAAATTATTAGTTGAACTTGAGGGGGAAGAGACCAATGAAAAAATGTTAAAAATATTTTGTAAGCTGTATGACCTGCTATTTCTGATTTTAGGAGCATTTCCACGAAGAGAATGCGTATTGATAAACGGTATTGAGGAAGATACAGGTAATTGGGTCAGAAAGTATGATACCGCAGGCTGTTATGATGAAACAGAATCCCGGTTGTGTGAACTATCCTTACAAACTATCAATGGGTATGTGTTGAGCCGGATGGCAGATGTACATCATCAAACGTTGTCTTCTGTAGAGTTCATCGTGTGTGAATATTACAGGCATGTGGTCACACATCACAGAATTGAGTTAATGACGCATACGATAGACGGATTTTTAAGACACACAGCGTTTTACAGTCAATTGTTGCAGCAGATAAAGAATAAAAATCCGAAAAGATGGAAAGTTGATTATATTGAGAGCGTGGAGCGGCTTTTTAAAAAGTTCTTTTATTATCACCGAAAATTTAATTGTCAGATTTTAAGCTGTATGCACATAAAGAATAAGCACAGGTTTTATGAAATGATTGCCGATACCCGCAATGATTTTTCACATTTTCTTGAAGATAAAAAATATAGACTTCTTCAAGAAAGTGATATGGTTTATTTTATCGATTTAATTTTTTACGCGGATAGATTGTTTATAGTAACGGAACTTCTGGAACTAAAAGTCTCTGAGGAACAAGTGAAAGAGTATTTGTATATTTTACACGATTGGATTGATGAGCTTGTTAATCAGAGAAGTGACAGAATCAAATCAAAACGGTATCAGAAGATAATGCGTGCAAAAGAGTGGAATACTTTTATTTCAGTGTGGAATAAGCATGAAACCATATAAGGATAAAACCTAAAAAATGCTTTTTTTCGGAAGAGTAAAGATAGAAGAAATTTAATTGATATGTTATAATTCATGTGTTGTCTAACCGATACCCGGCAACGGGATGAGGTGTTTGCATGGAGTTATTCTTCACATTTCTTGTGACTGTCGGAGCAGATGTGGTTTGCCACCTCATCAGCAAATGGCTGGACAATCACGACAAAGACAACAAATAGCCTAGTGGACGCTTTACCACTATAAAAAGAAAAGAAGAATCCCTCGACTGTATGCCATTACAGTCGGGGGATTCGTTCTTTGCCTACATGGAATTCTCCACATTTCTTTGCCTATCGGCATTATAGCATATGCAAATTTCAATTACAAGATACATTTTTTTCAAAATAATAATTTATCCTTATCCTGCATCAATCAGGTATAAAAAATATAGATTAAAAAGGGCAGTATACACAGAAGAACCAAAATGACAGAGCCGGGCAAGAGGACATCTGACCATCAAGGACAATAATTTTATATTGTGTCCAAAGGAAACTTTATTATTGTATACATTAGAAATTAATTGATATTTTGAATATGGAGCCAAAAAAGGAGTCAAAAGAAAAACCAAAAGAAGCCGAAAAAAGCAATATTAAAGTAATTGAAAAAAATCCCATCATGACGAAACGGAAAAAAATTTTCTTGCAAAACTAACACTGTTCATATATAATTAACAGTGTTAGTTTTATTTTCTGACGGGAAATTATTTTGTAATTATCCAATCTTACACAGAAGGACTGATACAGGAGGAGTTTATGCCAAGCAGCAAATTGACGAGAGAAAAAATCATAGACGCGGCGTTAGAGCTGACGGAACGCGGCAGAGGCGGCAGTTTTTCGCTGCGCGAGCTGGCGCAGAGTCTCGATGTGAAGGCGGCGTCGCTTTACAATCATTTCGCGGGACTGGCGCAGATACAGGAAGAGACGGCGCTTCGGATAGTAAAAATGCTGAATAAGGCTTTGAAAGAAGCGGCGGATGGGAAAGAAAGAGACGAAGCGTTCCTTGCGGCAGCAAGGGCATACCGCGCTTTCGCGAAGGACTATCCGGGACTGTATACGGCGCTTATCCGTATGCCGGCTTCCAATGATGAAGTGATTGTGAAAGCCGCGCGCGACAGTTACGCGCCTATGCGAAAAATCATAAAAAGCTACGATAAGGAAAAAATCATGACGCTGCACTTTTTGCGCTCATTCCGGGCGGCGACACACGGGTTTGTGGAGCTGACCGCGAATCACTTTATGCAGATGGGTGGAGCGACACAGGATGAAACATATGAGGTAATGATTCACGCTTTTTTAAATACATTGAAAGGACTGGCGGACAATGAAAAAGTATAAACCGTATGTAAAAAAATATTGGTACTGCTTTCTTCTCGGACCGTTTTTTATGGTTCTGGAGGCGGCGGGGGAATTTATTCTGCCGTATATCAGTGCGAATATCATCAATATCGGAGCCGCGAACGGCGATATAGGGTATATTGTAAAACAAGGTATTGTTATGGCGCTGATTGCCGTTTGTATGCTGATTACGGGCGTGCTGGGGGCAAATTTTGCGATTCGCGGCGCCGCGAGGCTTGCGGGGGGCATCCGCCGGGATACGTTTCATAAAATTCAGAGTTTTTCATTTACGAATATTGATGACTTTACGCCGGGTTCCCTGATTACCCGCATTACAAACGACGTGACGCAGATACAGAATTTTACGCAGACGCTGCTGCGCGGAATGTTTCGAAGCCCCGTTATGCTGATCGGGGCGGTTATCATGTCCTTTTCGCTGAATTCGTCTCTTGCGTGGGTCATTTTTCTGATGATTCCGGTGCTGGGCGGCGTGATTGCGGTGATTATCCTGACGGCGTCGCCGCGGTACACGAAAATGCAGGAGCAGATTGACAGGCTCAATATCAACGTGCGGGAGACTATCACAAACGCGCGCGTGATTAAGTCGTTTGTCAGGGAAGAGCATGAAAAAGAGAAATTTTCCGCTGTCAATGACGCGCTGGTGGAAAAGAGTATTGCGGCATTGAAAATGATGATGCTGCTTCAGCCGGTGTCCGCGCTGGCAATCAATGTGACGACGCTTCTTGTCGTGTGGTTTGCCGGACACCCGATTATGGTGGGCGATATGGAAATCGGAACGCTGACGGCGTTTATTACATATCTGACGCAAATTTTAAACGCGCTCAATTTTCTTGCGAATATCGTGCTGCAGGGAACGAGGGCGTCGGCGTCGCACAGACGTATTTGCGCCGTTCTTGACGCGTATGTGGAGTTAAACGACGACGGCGTTTTAGACGGTTTAGCGACGGTGGAGCATGGGAAAATTGAATTTCGTAACGTGACGTTTCGTTATTTTAAGGACAATAAAGAAAAAGTGTTGGACGATGTATCGTTTGCAATCGAGCCGGGTGAATTTGTGGGAATTATCGGTTCGACAGGCAGCGGGAAGACAACGCTTGTTTCAATGATTCCGCGCCTTTACGACGTGGATGAGGGCGAGGTTTTGATTGACGGAAAAAATGTGCGGGAGTGGTCCCTTTATCATCTGCGTGAGAGTATCGCGGTAGTATTGCAGAAAAATACGCTGTTTTCGGGAACGATTGCGGAAAATCTGCGGTGGGGCAATGAAAACGCAGATGACGAGGAATTATCCGAGGCGGCGGTGATTGCGCAGGCGGACGGGTTTATCCGTTCCTTTTCGGACGGGTACGAGACAGAGCTGGAGCATGGCGGAGCGAATCTGTCGGGAGGGCAGAAACAGCGTCTGTGCATTACGAGGGCGCTTTTAAAAAAGCCGAAAATACTGATACTGGACGATTCGACGAGCGCCGTGGATACGGCGACGGACGCTTCGATACGGCGGGCGTTCCGGGAAAAACTGCCGGGTGTGACGAAGCTGATTATCGCGCAGCGCATAAACTCCGTGATGGACGCCGACAAGATTTTAGTCATTGACGAGGGGCGTGTCGCCGGGTTTGGCAGTCATGACGTTTTAATGAAAAAATGTCCTGTTTACGCGGAAATTTACTGGTCGCAGAAAGATAGAGAGAACGGAGGCGAGGAGTGATTATGGATAATGCAAAAATCGAGCGGTTCCAGAAAAAATACGGCTCCGCAGCGTCTCCTTCGGCGAATAAAAAAGTTATAAATGTGGGAAACAGAGGAAATATGAACGCGGCGATGGGCGCGAAAGGAAAGCCGCAGAATATGGGAAAAACGATAAAACGCCTGATTTATTATCTTTCCGGCGAACGTCTGCTTTTGATAAGCGCGTCGGTCTGCGTCGTTGTTTATACGGTCACGGCGCTTGCCGCAGCTTATATGCTTCGTCCGGTCATGAACCGGTTTCTTTATTACGAGCCGGCACAGACCGATTTGACGGAACGTCTTGCAGGACTGGCGGGAGGGCTTGCGTTTATGGCGGTTATCTATGGGGTGTCCGTTTTGGCGCAGTGGCTTTCGCACCGTGTCATGCTCACGGTATCCCAGCGTTCTTTAAAGAAAATGCGCAGGGAATTGATGGAAAAATTGCAGACGATGCCGGTCCGTTTTTTTGACCAGAATCCTGTCGGGGATGTGATGAGCCATTTCACAAATGATGTGGATACGGTCGGGGAAATGTTAAACACAACGCTGATTCAGATGATTTCCGGCGCGATTACGATTGTGGGCACAGTCGTCTTAATGCTGTATACGAATCTGATTTTGGGCGCGATTACGCTGATTATGACGCCCATTCTGACGTTTGTCAGCAAGACGATTATCAAACGGGGAAGAAACGCTTATACGGCGCAGCAGCAAAATCTCGGCATGATGGGCGGTTTCGCGGAAGAAATGATTTCCGGGCAGAAGGTAGTCAAGATATTTAACCATGAGCAGACTGCCATGGAAGAATTTGACTATATCAACGACAGGCTTGTTGCGTCGCAGATAAAGGCGCAGTTTTGCTCCGGTATTATGGGACCCGTTACCCACCAGCTCTGTAATCTGTCTTATGGGCTGACGGCGTGTATTGGAGGGATACTCGTTATCACGCAGGGGTTTGACATCGGCGGACTGACGATTTCCCTGAATTATACCCGCAAATTTAACCAGCCGATTAACGAACTGTCCATGCAGATGAATACGGTGTTTTCCGCGCTTGCCGGTGCGGAGAGAGTGTTTAAGCTGCTCGATTTGCCGTCGGAGGAGCCGGATATGGAAACGGCGGTGATGGAAGAGATGAAAGGGCACGTTGTGCTTGATAAAGTCAGTTTCGGTTATGTTCCGGGCGTTTTGGTACTCCATGATATTTCACTGTACGCGAAGCCGGGACAGAAAATCGCGTTTGTCGGTTCCACAGGCGCGGGAAAAACGACGGTAACAAATCTCTTGTCCCGATTTTATGATATCGAGGAGGGAACGATTACGATAGACGGCGTGCCGATTGAACAAATTGAGAGGGCGTTTCTGCGTTCGCATATCGCGATGGTTTTGCAGGATACGCATCTGTTTACGGGAACGGTCATGGAGAACATCCGTTACGGCCGGCTTGATGCGACGGACGAGGAGGTTATGAACGCGGCAAAAACGGCATCGGCGCATTCGTTTATCTGTCAGCTTCCTGACGGATACCAAACACTGCTTGAAAATGACGGCGCCAATCTGTCGCAGGGTCAGAGGCAGCTTTTAAATATTGCCCGCGCCGCCGTGAGCCGCGCGCCGATATTGATTCTTGATGAAGCGACCAGCTCCGTTGATACGAGGACGGAAAAACATATTGAGGAGGGTATGGACGCCATTATGGAAAACCGCACGACGTTTGTGATTGCCCACAGACTTTCCACGGTCAGGAAGGCGAACGCCATTATGGTTTTAGAACACGGACGGATTATCGAGCGGGGAACCCATGAGGAGTTGTTAGCGTTAAACGGCAGGTATGCCGATTTGTACCACGAGATTTGTGAGTTGGAATAAAACGGATTTTCATAAATAATTTAAAACAATGAAGTAAAAGGTGCATATCAAAACGAAATGTTCGGTGTGATATGCGCCTTATTTTTGTTATCATCCCGTCACTACCGCAAACCGCCCGTATGCAACGCGCATTCTTCCTTTTTTATGATTTCTGCCGATAAAATAGATGAACGGGGAAATACTACAGGAACCGGGGTGATTTGGATTGAATATAGCGGTTTGCGATGATGAAGAGAATATGCGTGTTTATTTAAAGAGTCTCATAAGAAGACAGGACGCGGGATGCCGGATTAGGGAATTTCCGTCCGGCGGGGAACTGCTGCATTTTTTGAAACAGAACGATGGGGAAGAATTTGACATTGTTTTTCTTGATATCTCGATGAAAGGCACCGATGGGATGGAAACGGCGAAGCAGATTAGGAAACAAAAAGAAGAAAGCGGCGAACCTGTCTGGGGAAGCCTGCCGCTTTTGATCTTTGTAACAGGGTATGTGGAATATATGCCGGAGGCTTTTTCGGTAAATGCGTTTCAATATCTGGTGAAGCCCGTCCATGAGAGGGCGTTTGAAGAGGTGTTTACCAGAGCGGTGCGTGAGTGCCGCCGTCTGGAACAAAAAAAGAACACGGGGGCAAGGCATCTTTTGCTGAAAGACAAAACAGTGACAAGAACTGTTGCGGCAGACGACATTTATTATATTGAAAGCAGTAACAGGAAAATCATTGTTTATATGAAAAACGGAAAAATAGAATGTTACGGAAAAATCGGTGAGTTGGAGAATAAATTAAAAGACAGTTTTTTCAGGATACACAAAGGGTATCTTGTCAACATGAAATATGTGGAGCGTTATAACAGGACGGAGATACGGTTGAAAAACGGCAACAGCCTTATGATTTCCAAATATAAATATCAGGATTTTATAAAGGCGTATCTCGACTATATTTCGGAGGTTCAATAAATGAGTCAGACAGGATATGAATGGTTTTGCAGTCTGTCCGGAATGTATCTTATTACTGTGCAGACAGCGCTTTTTATGACCATATGGAATATTTTCGGTAAAACCGAACGGGAGAAAACGGCATTTATTGAAACGGTGATTTTGTTTGCCGTTAATCTGGCTGTGTTTTTTTATCCTGCGGATACCTCCGGAGTGCGGTATGCGGTATCGGCTGTCCTTGTGCTCGTGTATTGCCGGCTGCGGTGCGGGAAGAACGGTCTGCAAAAAGCAGTGTTTGTGCTGCTGTTGTTTTACAATTTCCACGCCATGAGTTTTCTGGTTTCAAGCAGCATTTATCAGTATCTGATGGACGGTATTTTAAAAGTACTGGATTTTGACGCGGTAGATTATATGTTTCGCATGTATAAGAAACTGGTTGTCGGGCAGAGCGCGAACCTTTTGTTTTATACGCTGTCATTTTCACTGATGACGGCGGCGGTCAGAAGAATTGTCAGAAGTCCGTTTGCCATGAACTGGTTTGAAGTGATATTTCTGTCCGCCTTAAATATTGCGGGAAGTATGCTGGCGTGGATGGTTGTGGCAATCTCCGTGGTTCAGATAGATAAGGAAGTATTTTTCCTATTTACCGAAAAGAGGGAAATGATATGGAAAATACCGCTGATTGCTGTTTTCATCTGCATCGGGGAAATCTCGGCGGTTTATATTTTTCAGAAATACAAGGAACTGCAGGGAGAGCGGGAAAAACATTTCGTGGAAGAACAGCAGCTAAAAGCAATGAAGAGAAGGCTTAGCGAAGCGGAAAATTTTTATGGGAGCATCCGCAAAGTGCGCCATGAAATGAAAAATCATCTGGCAAATATCAAGGGACTTGTGGCGCGTGAACAGTATGAGGAAGTAGAGGCTTATATCGGAAAGATGGATGAGACCATGCAGGCGCTTTCTTACAGGTTCAGCACAGGAAACGCGGTGACGGACGTTATTATTAATGATAAGTACCGGAGAGCGAAAAAGTCGCAAATTACATTTTGTGTCCATTTCGAATACAGGGAGTCGGACACGATATCCGCGTTCGATATGGGGATTGTGCTCAATAATCTTTTGGATAACGCCATAGAAGCCTGTGAAAAACTGGAACAGGAAGAACGGCAGATAAGTCTTACCCTGAGAAGGAAAAATCATTTTCTGCTGGTGGAGGTGGAGAACAGTTTTGACGGGGTGCTTGAGGAAGCGGACGCCGACGGTATTCCGGCAACAAGCAAGCAGGGAGGTTTTTCTGATATACGGATGGAGCATGGAATCGGTCTGAAAAACGTGAAGGATGTGGCAGAACGGTATTTCGGATACATGGATATCAGGACACAGGGAAACATTTTTAAAGTTACGGTGATGCTGCAGCAAAGGGAAGTATAGTGGAATGAAAGCATCAATTTTAGACGGAATGGGAGGAAAACAAAGATGAGTATGAACGGAATCGTAAACAACGATTATCAAAACAGAGTTATGCAAAAGCAGGGTGTAAACAACACGAAACATACGGAAAAAACAGGCAGCGCGCGCGAGCTGTCGGAAGCGGAAGAAATGGCGGCTTTTAAAAAGGAATTTTATGCCGAGCTGGAGAGGATACCCAGAGACAGGACAATCGCGAATGTTGCGATTAATATATCGGAAGAAGCGTTTCAGAATATGAAGAACGACCCGAAGTACAGGGAGCAGATGTTATCGGTGATTCGGCGCGATTTGACGAGTTCCGTTGCTCCGGCGCCGGACTGCTCGCTGCTGATTACCGTGGGGGCGACCGCGGAGGATTACAGAGGGGATTCATGGTCCGTAGGCAACGATTCGGAATTTTACGCGCGCTCCGGAAACAGTTTTTATAAAAAGGCGAGCGTAAAAAAGGACAGGCAGAAAGAACTCATGGAAGAATATCTGGAAAAGAAAATGCAGGCGAAAAAATTACAGAAGAAGTTATTGAATGAAAAAATCGCGAAGCAGGAACAGGAGAGGGAAAGGATTGCCAAGCAGTGGGAACATGAAAGGCGGATGACGAACGCGGCGGTTGCCTATGAGGCAAATGGGGATGTGTTTCACAGGGAGAATTTGGATTCTTCCGGGTTATCGCAAACGAGGGCGGAGATATCCAACAGAATATCACATTTAATTATACATACAGTTTCAGAGTTTAGCGATGCGAGAGCCGAAGTTTTAAAAAAAGTCAGGGAAGAAAAAGGAGAATATGATTATTCGGATGTCGTAAATGCCTGTGGATTAAGCTATGCAAGATTTTATGCCGAAATAGAAGAACGTTATCAGAGCGGAAATGAGAAATATTATAAAACGGCGGGAGGAGAACCGCTTACAAAGGAAGAAGAATTGGATTGGCTGAATATGCAGTATGAACAGGAAGTAAAATGGCAGCAGGCATGTGCCAGAACAGCGGCACAGGGGCAGGTTTTCATAGGTAATCTTTCAAAAATTCCCGAGATGGAAATAGAGGAACTAGAAGACGCATTTTATCAGGCAAGGGATACTTATGTAAATTTGTATCAGGAAAATAAGCAGGCTGGGAAAACACTTAGTTTACAGAACTTGATGTTTGGAAGTTATCAAATGTATGAAACGCTGAATCAGTTTAAGAAATTTTAGATAGATAATCCATCTTCGTGCCAGAACGGCATTTGGAGGTGGATTTTTTCATCTCCTGTTTGATATAATGAATTCAGAAGAGGAGGCAGAGTGTGATGGCAATGTGGAATCCGTGGCGGGGATGCCGCAAATACAGTGAGGGATGCAAATATTGTTATATTCATAAAGGCGATTTAAGACGCGGAATTGATACGAATGAGATTGTTAAAACGGATAAATTCTATGCGCCTGTCGCGAAGAATAAAGCGGGCGATTATAAAATGAAACCGAATCAGACGGTATATCTTTGCTTTTCTACGGATTTTCTGATAGAGGACGCTGACCGGTGGCGGGGAGAATGCTGGCAGATGATGAAAGAGCGTGCGGATTTGCATTTCATTTTTCTAACCAAACGCATTGAACGCTTTATGAATTGTATTCCGGCGGATTGGGGGGACGGATATGAAAATGTTACGGTGGGGTGCACCGTGGAGAACCAGAAGCAGGCAGATTACCGTCTTTCTTTGTTTCGAAACCTTCCTGTCAGGCATAAGAATATTATCTGTCAGCCGTTGATTGGAGAAGTAAATCTTTCATCGTATCTGAGAGGGGTAGAGCTTGTGGTGGCAGGAGGCGAATCGGATAAAAACGCGCGACCGCTTGACTATGACTGGGTGCTGAAAATACGGGAGCAGTGCGTCGGAGCGAACGTGCATTTTCAATTTCGCCAGTGCGGCACACATTTTATTAAGGACGGCAAAATGTATACGCTTGCTGTGCGTGATTTGTGCAGTCAGGCGAGAAAGGCGGGGATTGATTTTTGATGAGGAAAAGTGTATTCTAAAGTTAGAAACACAAAGTATAATCTAGGTTATTGAATGTAGGGAGGAATCGACATGCAATCAAAAAATTTAAAACCGCGCTATTGGCATTAGGCGTCATCTGTTTTGTCTGTGTGACTGCGTATGTGGCATATCAGGCATATTTTTACCATCATCCAAAGTTTGCTTTGGGAAGCGCAAAATCTTCCGATGCAGCAGACTATAGTTTTTCGGTTCCTGTCATTGAAGTCAGGGAGTCTGTTTTTGGAATGTCGGATTATGCGGAAGATGTTCTGAAAGAATTTTCAAAAGATAATGCGGCATTTGCCGAGAGAATTTCTTCGGAATACGAAAAGCCGATACATATTGATTATGACGTCAGATATGAAGATGGCAGGACCGTTTTTTCCTTTTCAGGAACGGCTTGCAATAAAAGTAATAAAGAAATTGTTGACATCAGCGAGGAACTTGTTTTCGGCTTTATTGCCACAGAGCAGAAAAAATAATATGAAAACAGTAATAACCATGAAAAAGTAAAAATGCTTTTGCAGGGTTGTTTTATTTGTTATAATAAAAATAACTATTTGATAGAGCGAAATAAAATATCAATACAGGAGGTCTGCTATGTTAAGAAAATTTGAAGGATTCATGAAAGGAATCAATTTGGGAGGATGGCTGTCGCAGAGCAGTCTTGAACAGTCAAGGCTGGACAATTTTATCACAAAACAGGATATCGGGACAATCAAAACATTCGGCGTGGACCATGTACGGCTTCCGATTGACTTTGAGCTTGTGGAGGACGAGCAGGGAAATGAGCGTGAAGGCGGATATCGTTACATTGATAACTGCATTGCGTGGTGTCTTGAAAACAACCTCAATCTGGTGTTGGATTTACATAAGACGGCAGGATATGTGTTTGATGATTCCGCGTATTCGTCTGATTTTTTTGACAACGAAGCATTGCAGGAGCGTTTTATTGCTTTGTGGCTGCGGCTTGCGGGACGTTACGGAAAATATCATCAAAACGTCGCCTTTGAATTGTTAAACGAAGTTGTTAATCCCGAGGCGGCAGATACATGGAATAAGATAGCGGCGCACGCAATTGCCAAAATCAGGGAAATTGCGCCGGATACATGGATTCTTGTGGGCGGGACAAGGAATAACAGCATTGTTTCTTTAAAGGAGCTTGCGCCGCCGGCTGATAAAAAAATCGTCTTTAATTTTCATTGTTATGAACCGTTGATTTTTACGCATCAGGGTGCGTACTGGATTGACGGCATGCCGCTTGACTACCGCATGGAGTATCCGCTGACAGTCGGAGCATGTATTGACGAAACAAAGCGTTTGATAGATGAAAGTTTTGCGTATCCGATTCAGGAATATGCGGATATGATGTGCGGAGTGCAGTTTTTCCGTAGTTTTTTTGCGCAGGCGGTTGAGGTTGCGCAAAAATATGACGTGCCATTGTACTGTGGAGAGTACGGCGTGATTGACAGGACAAAGCCGGAAGCGACTCTTGGGTGGTTTCAGGATATTCATGCCGCGTTTGAGGAATACGGGATTGCGCATGCTGTCTGGACTTATAAAGAGATGGATTTCGGCATCACGGATGAACACTACAAAGGTGTTTTTGACGAACTTTTAAAAAATTTATAAACGGCTAATAATTTTGGTATTGACTCTCCTCTTAGGTCAGAAGGTAAACTGATATCAGATTCGAATCGATTATCGCGAAAGGAGATAAGAAAGATGTTGCAGATTGGAGAATTTTCCAGAATCTGTCAGGTCAGCGTAAAGACGCTTCATCACTATGACAGGATTGGACTGCTGGCTCCGGCGGAGGTAGACGAACTTACGGGATATCGTTATTACAAAATGGAACAGATTGACACCATGAACTATATCCAGCGGCTCAAGCGGTATGGATTTTCACTGGAGGAGATTATGCATCTGATTACCGTTTCGGATAATAGGGAACTTGCAGAGGCTCTGCGAAGGCAAAGAGAAAAGCTGAAGCGCGAGAAACAGGAGATGAATGTTATCCTGAATGAGCTTTCAGCGCATATTTCTGTATTCGAAAGGACAGGTGACATTATGACGTATCAGAAGGGTTATACAATTGAAATGAAAAACTCTCCGGCATTGAACGTAGTTACAAAACGCGGCGTGATGGGGGTAGATGAGTTTGGCAGATATTTTGGGGAACTGTTTGAGCGCGTGTCAAAGGAGCATATTACGCCCACAGGACTGCGCGGTTCGCGGTATTTTGACGAGGAATTTCATCAGGAATCCTCGGACATTGAGATTTTTATGGAAATTAGCGAAAAGGACAAGGCGGATATGGTTTTAGAATCGTGCGAGTGTGCGATGACGGTGCATCGCGGAGGATATTCCACGCTTTCCGAGGCGTATGGTGCGATAGTTACATGGATTGCCGAAAACGGCTATGCGATTGCGGGAGCGCCGTTTGAGCTTTATGTGAAAACGCAGTTTGATTCGTTTTCGCCACAGGACTGGGAGACGGAAATCTATTTTCCGGTGCAGAAGAAATAATTAAAAACTGGAATGTTTAGAAAAACTCCTGCTCCGTCGGCGGAATAAAAACGGAAGGGGCAGGAGTTTTTGTTATATCTCTTATTCACACAATCTGTATCAGAAATGCCGGTTCTATACCGATAAATAATGTAGTGGGAATTGATTTCGCAAAGAAAAGGAACGGAGGAATTGGGATATGGATATTCGTGCGGTAGAAGATAAATTTTGGAAGCAGTATAATGATTACGCAGCCGGTGTGAAAAAGGAAAAAGAGGAGCTTTTGCCGTCAGATAAGACGGACAAGGGAGTTCACAAAACAGATATGCTTGACATTTCGAAATCGGGATACGCGGCATTGGCACATAAAAGCGGTTCTTATGAACATCTTTCTTCTGTTAGCTCCTACAGTGTCATGAACGCTTTTGAGGAGACAGTGACGAAGTTTAAGGATGATTTTTCGGAGAAAGACGGGGAAGATGAAAAATCGGATTTGTTTGACCGACATGTCAGCCAGATGACATCCGCGTATTATCAGATGAAGGACGCCATTGAAGAAAAGTACGCAAATCCGGAGAGAAAGCAGGAATATTACGTTGCCGACGACGGAAGTGTTCAGGAATTGACGAAGGAAAAGGAACTGGAACTGCTTGATAAGGCTTATGAAAATCATAGTAAATTTATGGCGGAAAGCACCGAGATTTGGAACAATTTAAAGGACTTTAAGGTACAGATAACATACCATAAGGGAAACGGCGCTGCTGCGCAGCCGGATCAGGATGAGGTTCAAGGCACAAAAAAGGGTGAAATCAGAAATCAGGCGTTTGAAGCGTTTATGTCGGCAATTGGCGGGAATTACGCGGATTTTTCTCCGTCCGCAAAGGCAAATTTAAACGGAATCTGGGATTATTTCCTGAATCTGAAATAAGCGCCGGTAGGGGAGCCTGATTTTAGAAAATGAAAATAGACATGCTATGCGTTTGTTGTTATAATAACATTGTCATATTTGTAGGCATAATATTTTGGGAGCAGAACAATGAAACGCATTTTAATTATAGACGACGATTTACACATCGGAAATATGCTGGAGGAGCTGCTTATTCGGGAGGGCTACGGCGTTTTGCGCGCGTATTCGGGAACGGAAGCACTGCTTTTATTAAAAGAGGCAAGACCGGACCTTGTGCTGCTTGATTTGATGCTGCCGGGGTTAAGCGGAGAAGAAGTTCTCCCGATCCTCGGCGGCATTCCGGTGATTATCGTCAGCGCGAAGATTGACGTTGACAATAAGGTGAGACTGCTGCTGGACGGTGCGGCGGATTATGTGACAAAACCGTTTGACACGAAGGAGCTGCTGGCGCGGATTGCCGTGCAGTTTCGCAAAATTTCGGCGAATGGCGGCGCGCAGATCCTAACATTTGAAGATATCACGTTAAATACGGATACACATATGGTTACAATTAATACAAATGAAATCAAACTGACAAGGACAGAATTTGCCATTTTAAAACTTCTGATGCACAATCCGGGGCAGGTGGTGACAAAATCATTGCTGCTTGAGCGAATCAGCGGGGACACGCCCGACTGCACGGACAGCTCGTTAAAAATCCATATCAGTAATCTGAGAAAAAAGCTGCGGGAGGCGGACGGAAAGGATTACATAGAGGCGGTCTGGGGAATCGGATTTAAACTGACAGGAGCATAAAATATCTTTACGTTTTCTTTACTATTTTCTTTACCGCTTTCTTTATCATTATCCGATACAATACAATCATCACAGGAGGTTGATGATATGGAATATGTTTTATGTGTGAATGCCTTGAGTAAAAATTACAGGCATTTTAAGGCGCTAAACGGATTATCCATGAAGGTGCCGAAAGGCTCGATTTATGGATTTGTCGGCAGAAACGGCGCGGGAAAGACGACGCTTATCAGAATGATTTGCGGGCTTCAGGAACCGACGGCGGGAGAGTATGTGCTGTACGGCAGAAAGAATACCGATAAGGACATTGCAAAGTCGCGCAGGAGAATGGGCGCTGTTGTGGAAACGCCGTCCGTATATCTGGATATGACCGCACGGGATAATCTGATGCAGCAGTACAAAATACTCGGACTGCCATCTTACGATGGTCTGGATGAGATTTTAAAGTTGGTCGGTCTGGAACATACGGGGAAGAAGAAGGCAAAGAATTTTTCACTCGGTATGCGCCAGCGTCTGGGAATTGCGGTTGCGCTTGTGGGAACACCTGATTTTCTGGTGTTAGATGAACCGATTAACGGACTGGACCCGCAGGGAATCGTAGAAATGCGTGAACTGATACTGCGGTTAAATCGCGAGCAGCAGATTACGGTGCTGATTTCGAGCCACATACTCGATGAATTATCAAGGCTCGCAACATATTATGGTTTTATTAATAACGGACATATTATCAAGGAGATGAGCGCGGAAGAGCTGGAGGCTGCCTGCAGAAAATGTACCAGGATTGAAGTGAGCGATACAAAAGCGCTTGCGCGCGCTCTGGATAATATGAAGGCGGATTACAAAGTATTAACGGGCACGCAGGCGGAAATTTATGAAAAGCTTAATATTACAAAGCTGGTTGCCGCACTTTCAAAAGAGAACTGCGAGGTGCTCTCCCTACAGGAACGGGATGAAAGTCTGGAAAGCTACTATATGAATCTTGTGGGAGGTGCGCGTCATGAGTAAGTTATTGAGGGCAAATTTTGCAAGGCTTGTAAAGAGCAGGATTTTCTGGATTGGCGTCTTATTTATGGCAGTATTAGGTGGTATATCAACGATGACGCAGTACCGTGAGATGATGACGATTGCCGATTATATGCCGAATATTGACAGCATTTTGTTTACAGGCTGTGTGTTTATGCCGATTGTTTCGGCAGTGTTTGTCGGGTTGTTTGTGGGAACGGAGTACAGCGACGGAACAATTCGCAATAAGATGATTGTAGGTCATGAGAGAGGTGCGGTGTATTTTTCTAACTTCATTGTCTGCGCGGCGGCGCTATTTGTCATGCACTTGACGTATATTGCGGTTGTTGTGGCAGTCGGTTTTCCTTTGATAGGCAATGCCGAACTTCCGGTACGGGAACTTGTGATTATGGGATTTGTCAGTCTGATATCGTTACTTGCGCTGACGGCGGTTTTTGTGCTGATGGGTATGCTGATTCACGGTAAGGCGGTCTGCTGTGTCGCAGCCATGCTTCTTGGACTGGTCGCCATAATGAGCGCGTCGATGATTCATTCGCGTCTCAATGAACAGGAGTATTATGACGAATACCGTTTTTCAATTACGGATGAAGAGGGAAATGTTCATGAGGAACAGCAGGAGCGGCAGAAAAATCCGCTCTATGTTACGGGAACAAAACGTCAGGTATATGAGTTTTTGTATGATTTTCTTCCAGGCTGCCAGCTGTGGCGGATTTCATCTTGCGAACCTGTACATTCCGCGGTATTTCCGATTTATTCATTTTGTATTACGGTAGTGGTAACAGCCTGCGGAATGTTCTTTTTCCGCAGAAAAAATATCAATTAAGGAGTTTTATTCTGAAATGGAAATCTGGTTATTGGTTCTCGTCAGCCTGATGGCTGTTTTGATTGTTTTTCTTCTGGTGAAAATTTATCTTTTGAAAAAGTCGGCAAAGGAGATTGTGACAGCCTTTCGTGACCGGCTGATGACCGATACCAATACGTTGATTGATATTTCCGGCAGTGACCGGCAGATGAAACGGCTTGCAAACAACATTAATACCGAGTTGAGAGTCCTTCGCGCGCAGCGGCAGCGTTATTTGCAGGGAGATTTGGAACTGAAGGAAGCAGTGACAAATATTTCGCACGATTTGCGCACGCCGCTGACCGCAATCTGCGGTTATCTGGATTTGCTGGAGCAGGAGGAAACATCTCCCGTGGCAGACCGTTATATTGAAATTATCAGAAACAGAACAGAGCTGATGAAATCGTTGACAGACGAATTATTTTCCTATTCTGTTCTGCTGGCAGGGGAGAGCAATGAGAAGACAGAAGTCGTTGTCAACAGCGTGCTTGAGGAGAGTATTGCGGCTTATTATACCGCGTTTAAGGAGCGGGGAATTGAGCCGGACATAGAGCTTGTGGAACAGAAAGTGATACGGGTTGTGGACAGGTTTGCACTGTCCCGGGTGTTTGCGAATCTGGTGAATAATGCGTTAAAGTACAGTGACGGGGATTTTCATATCAGGCTTTTTGAAAATGGGGAAATTCTATTTCGCAATACGGCGTCCAATCTGGATGAAGTTTCGGTGGGGAAATTATTTGACCGGTTTTACACAGTAAATAACGCGCATCATTCTACGGGACTGGGACTGGCGATTGCAAGAATGCTGGTGCGGCAGATGGGCGGAGAGATATCTGCTTATTATACCGGGAATACATTGTCTGTAAAAATCTGTCTGTAGACCGTTTAAGTTAGGGGTAATTTGATAAAACCCCCGTCCATGCTGTCCGTTTTTTGGAAAACAAACGGGTACAAGGCGGGGGTTTTTTTATAGTACTTTTGATAAAAATTCTTTGAGTCTCGGGTTCTTTGGACTGCCAAAGAATGCGTCGGGAGTGTTGCACTCCAGAATCTGTCCCTGGTCCATGAAAACGACTTTGTTAGCGACTTCTCTCGCGAATCCCATCTCATGGGTGACGATTATCATAGTCATGCCTTCTTTTGCGAGGGATTTCATTAAGTCAAGCACCTCGCCGACCATTTCCGGGTCAAGAGCGCTTGTCGGTTCGTCAAATAAAATCACGTCAGGATTCATGGCAAGCGAACGCACGATTGCCACACGCTGTTTCTGTCCGCCGGACAGAGTGGATGGGTAGCTGTCAGCTTTATCCTCAAGACCGATGCGTTTTAGTAAATTCAGAGCCTGTTCACGGGATTTGGCGACAATTTCACTTTTGGCAGTGGTAATGGCAGCCGGTTGTTGTTTCTTGTCCTTTTTACGGAACAGGTTGGTAAGCGGCAGGAGCGTATTATGAAGTTTTGCCCTGCGTAAATCTTTACACTGAAGATGAATCGGAGCAAGCATAATGTTCTGGATAACGGTCTTGTTGTTAAACAGATTAAAGTGTTGGAAAACCATGCCCATATGCCTGCGGTGCACGTTGATATCCACTTTCAAATCGGCAATGTCAACGCCGTTAAAGATAATCTGTCCTCCTGTCGGGTCTTCCATACAATTAAGACACCGTAAAAATGTACTTTTGCCGGAGCCGGAAGGCCCGATTACGACAACGATATCGCCCTTATTCACGGTGAAATTAATACCGTTTAATACTTTGTTATCGCCAAATTGTTTCTCAAGGTTAATGACGTCTATCACTTCTTCCAAGGCTCCTTTCCATGATTTTAATACCAAGCGAAATCAGCAGTACAAGCGCAATGTAAATCATTGCCATCACAAGGTACGGAACCATAAATTCATAGCTGTTGCTTCCGATATAGCTGAATGCCACATAAAGGTCGGCGGCGCCTACAAAGCTGACGACGGAAGTTTCTTTTATCAGCGTAATAAATTCATTTCCCAGTGTTGGAAGAATGTTCTTCACTGCCTGCGGAATAATGATTTTGAACATCGTTGTGCCAAACGGAAGACCGACGGCGCGTCCCGCTTCCATCTGTCCGATATCGACGGACTGGATTCCGCTTCGCATAATTTCTGAAATATACGCGCCGCTGTTTAATCCGAAAACGAGGATAGCAACCTGCACGCCGGTCATATGTACTTCCATCAGCGGAAGCAGAACGTAGTAGCACACAAGAAGCTGCACAACCATAGGCGTTCCGCGGAACATCGCGACATAGAAGCTGCAGATGCCGTTTAAAATCCTCGGAAAAATCTTGTATTTCGGAATAACACGCGCCGTCGCGATGAGCGTACCGATGATAATCCCGATAATCAGACCGACGACGGCGATGAGCAGTGTATTTTTCAGTCCTTCGAGTACGCGGACATAGCCGTTATAGTCAATAAATATTTCAATAAATTTTTCGATTTTCCGGTCAAAATTTCCCATGAAAAACCTCTCAATCCTTGGTTATCGTAAAATTACTGCATTTTGTTTAACGCTTCTGTGATACATGCGGCAGGAGCGGAATCAATGACTACATATTGGATATTACCGTTTAACAAATCCTGTACGGCAAGAGAGCCGTTTTTGTAACCGGTCGTTGTCACCACAAATCCGTCAAATCCCCATTCTTCATCGCCTTCGCAGTAAAATTGTCCTGTCGTGCCGTTCTGTACGCCGATTTTAACGTTTGCGTCAAATGTATTTAGAATTGCTTCAACGGAAGCTGCGTCTGTACATGCGTCAAATGTTGTGTCTGTTGAAGGAACGATAATTTTCTGTGACGCGTTGTAGTAAGGGTCTGTAAAATCAACGTGCTCTTTACGGTCTTCCTTGATGGTAAGTCCTGACATGGCGATATCGCATTTGTGCTGTCCGATAGAAAGACAAACGGCCTCAAATTCCATATTGGATATAACCAGTTCTTTGTTCAGCTTTTTAGCAAGAGCTGCGGCAATCTCCATATCGATTCCGTAATAGTTTTCGCCCTGCATATACTCAAACGGCTCAAATGAGGCGTTCACAGCTACGACAAGCTGGTCTTTTGAGGCGTCAGGCTGTGCGGAAACGACAGGTACCGGCGTTCCGTCGCCAAAGTAGTTGTTGCAGATTTTGTCAAATGTGCCGTCAGCCTTGATTTCCGCGATAAAAGCGTTTGTCTGCGCAAGCAGTTCAGGCTGGTCTTTGTCCACACCAAACGCGTATTCTTCCTGCGTCAGTTCGATGTCGATGACTTTTGCGGTTACTTTGTTTTTTCCGGAAGTAGCAGCGTCTTTCGTACCACAGCCGGCAAGTGCGGAAACTGCCAGAACAAGCGACAGTCCGAGAACTGTAATTTTTTTCATAAAAACTCCTCCTAAAAATAATAATTTCTTGATAAATATAGCATTTTCCTCGACAAATTACAATGGATTTTATAAAATAAAAGGTAGTGAAAGAACGTTTCAATGTTTGGAGCAAGTGGAATATGAAACTATATGATAAACAACAGATAGACCGGAAACATATTTTATTTGATAACAGGACGCTGTTCTGGCTGCTCCTGCCGATTGTCATAGAGCAGCTTTTTAATTCCCTGATGGGAATGGTGGACACGATGATGGTCTCAACGGTGGGAAGCCAAGCAATATCGGCGGTAGCGCTTGTAGATTCCATCAATAATCTTGTGATACAGGTATTTGCCGCGATGGCGTCCGGCGCGACAATTGTCTGTTCGCAGTTTATCGGCGGCGGAAATAATGAAGAAAGCAACAGAACGGCAGGACAGGTTGTGCTCACGGTATTTGTCATTTCGATTTCCATCACCGTTTTTTGTACTTTAGGCGGAGAGCGGCTTCTGCGGCTGATATTCGGAACAGTTGAAGCGTCCGTCATGGAAAATGCGTTGGATTATTTTATGATAACGGCTTTTTCCTATCCGTTTCTGGCGTTGTTTAGCGCGGGAGCGGCGTTTTACCGGGCGTCGGGCAATTCAAAGTTTCCTACAAAAGTGTCTGTTGTCTCGAATGTCATTAATGTGGCAGGAAACGTGCTGTTTATTTACGGATTTCGGTGGGGCGTGGCAGGCGCTGCCTTTGCGACGCTTTTGTCGAGACTGTTTTCTACGGTTGTAATTTACTACTGTCTGCGGCAGCCGAAGCAGATAATCGTTGTGAGAAATTATTTAAAAATCCGTCCCGATATGCAGCTCATTTTAAAAGTAATGGCGATAGGCATCCCTGCAGGGATTGAGAACGGGATGTTTCAATTCGGAAAACTCGCTATCCAGTCAACAGTTTCGACAATGGGAACGGTGGTAATCTCGGCGCAGGCAATGACGGATATATTTGAACTTGTAAACGGCATTTTCAGCAATAGTGTCGGTATCGGGCTGATGACGGTGGTTGGTCAGTGTATCGGCGCGCGCAGAATTGAGGAGGCGAAGTATTACATCGTAAAGCTGATGCGTATTGCGTGGATAGGGGTGTTTGTCTCCTGTCTGCTGGTGCTTGCGATGACAAGACCGGTAACGTGGCTTGCGGGAATGGAGCCGGAGGCGGCAAAACTGTGTTTTCGGATGGTTGTGGCAATGACAGTCGTAAAACCGCTGGTGTGGGTCGGAGCGTTCGGTCTGCCTTATGGATTCCGGGCGGCGGGCGACGTCCGGTTTTCGATGATAGTCTCTGTATGCAGTATGTGGAGCTGTCGTGTCGGGCTTTGCGTACTGCTTGTGAGGGTCTTTGATTTTGGTCTGATTGGCGTGTGGATTGGAATATTCGTTGACTGGATTGTCAGGGCATCCATTTTTTCGGGACGGTTTGTGAGTGGGAAATGGCTTCATCGAGTGGGGTAAGCTGGTTGGTGGATTGGGAAAATAATTGTGAGGATTATAAGGACATTTTTGATTGGAGTATTATGGCGCGTGAAATGAAACAGATTGCCACTGTGTATACGGATTTTCCTACGAAATTCGGCGTACCGAGGCAGAGCGGACTGATTGAGGAATTAAAAGGAAAAATTATCTTTGAACCGAAGTATCGGCAGCCGGAAGCGTTCAGGGGACTGGAGGACTATTCGCATATCTGGGTGCTGTGGGAGTTTTCCATGGCAGAACGAGAGGACTGGTCGGCTACGGTCAAACCGCCGCGGCTTGGAGGAAAAACGCATGTAGGCGTGTTTGCGACGCGTTCGCCGTTTCGTCCGAATCCTATCGGGTTGTCGTGTGTCAGACTGGACGAAATTGAATTTACGCAGAAAAGCGGTCCCGTTCTTCATATTTCGGGAATTGACATGGCGGATAAGACGCCGGTTTATGACATCAAACCGTACCTTCCCTACGCGGACGCGTATCCTGCGGCGCGGGGCGGTTTCGGGGAGCAGGTAAAAAATTATGAACTTTCGGTGGAATTTGACAGGGCGCTTTTGGAGCGGATTCCACTGGAAAAACAAAAAGGGGCGATAGCGTTTTTGCGGCAGGACCCAAGACCTTCCCACCAGAATCAGCCGGAGCGCGTCTATAAGATTGCGTACGCGGGGCGGGATATTCATTTTGTGGTGCGGGAAGGCAGGCTGACGGTGGTGGATGTGAAGGATGCGCCGTTTTAAGGATGTGCTTTTTATTTGGAACGATATTGAAGTTTTATTTGCTACAAGTATCTTATCGGGATATAATATACATATAACAACATTGATTAAAGGAATTAATTACCCAGGCGAATAAAAGAATATATAAATGATTAGGTGGACAGGGAGGTGTTTTTATGACAGCTTTAAGGCAAAGCGCGATAAGGGAATTAGAAAAGATACCGGAGGATAAAATAAGTTTCATTTTACAGATTATGCAAGGTGTAAATGGTTTGTATCATGACAATCAATCAGAAAGGCAGGAAGCATTTTCAAGATTAGAGCAGTTACGCAGAAAAGGAACTGTTATGGATGATGATGTGGAATTAGCTTCTTACAGGGAAGAAAAATATGGCAAATAGGATTTTGATTGATACGAATGTATTGCTTGATTATCTGCTTACAAGAGAACCATTCTATGAAGATGCTAAGAAGATTGTTCAAATATGTGTAGAAGGGCGGGTAAAAGGGTGTATTGCGGCGCATTCTATTTCCAATATGTTCTTTGTGCTAAGGAAAGATTATAATGTAGGGGAACGAAGAGAAGTTTTATTAAACTTATGCTCAATCTTTGATGTAGAAGGAATTGATAAAGGCAAGTTGCTCTCCGGACTTCGAAATGAGGATTTTTCAGATTTTGAGGATTGCTTACAAATGGAGTGTGCAAAGGCATATAACGCGGAATATATTATAACAAGAAATTTAGCTGATTATAAAACGTCAGAAATAAAGGCTGTTTTGCCAGAAGACTATTTAAATTTATAAAAATTATATTAAGAACAGGATGTGCTTTTTATTGGGGAAATAGACGTTCGTTTTGGATATATATAGGTACTTGCAAAGGAGAATTATACGATGGTAAAAGCAGTATTCATAGATTTTTATGGCACAGTTGTCCATGAAGATGGAGAAGTGATTAAGCAGATATCCCAGGAAATATTTGATACAGGGAAAGTAATTGATAAATCCGAAATAGGTTCATATTGGTGGAAAGAATTTCAAACAGCATTTATTTCAGCTTACGGCGAAAGCTTTAAAACGCAGCGGGAACTGGAATATCAGTCATTAAATAAAACAATACAATATTTTAATTCGACTGCGAATGCAGAAGTATTAAGTAACTTAATGTTTGCGCATTGGGTGAAACCTCCTATTTTTGAAGAGGCAGAACATTTTTTTGAAATTTGTCCGGTGCCGATTTATATTGTGTCCAATATTGATAGAGATGATATTTTACAGGCAATAAGGTTTCATGGGTTAAAGCCTGATGGAGTATTTACAAGTGAAGATGCAAAATCGTATAAACCAAGAAAAGAATTATTTGAGCTTGCATTACGAAACACCGGTTTGACTGCTGAGCAGGTTGTACATATTGGTGATTCTCTAAATAGTGATGTGAAAGGAGCCTCATCCGTTGGGATAAATGCAATATGGATAAATCGAAGCAGCAGAGAAACTCCTGATGGAGTTTTTGCGGTTGGAAATTTATTAGAGGTATTAAATACAGAATTTTTTAAATAAGACTTCAATAAACAACGCTCTGTTATAGCCATATCCTATAACCCGGCGTTGTTTTTAAGTAATAACACTTTCCTCCAATATCAGGTTATAATCATTTTATCAGAAACGAAAACAAAAACTGCCGGGAGGAAGATGATTATGGAATATCAAATTGCAACACGTTGTTTATATGGAGCGGGAGAACATACAGATAAGGAGAAAACGGGAGCGGTCAGCTTTCCCATTTATCAGACGGCGACATTTGCCCATCCGGGTGTGGGGCAGAGCACGGGATACGATTATTCAAGGCTGCAGAATCCCACGAGAGAGCATCTGGAGAACACGGTGGCAAGTCTTGAAAACGGACTGGACGCGCTGGCGTTTTCCAGCGGAATGGCGGCAATCGCGGCGTTGTTTGAGATTTTTAAACCGGGAGACCATATTATTACGGACGCGGATTTATATGGAGGGAGCATCCGGCTGTTTGACAATGTCAGCGAGAAAAACGGGATTTCGTTCAGCCATATCGACTGCACGCGTGAAAATGTGGAAGCGTATGTGAAAGACAATACAAAAGCCATTTATATTGAAACGCCGACGAATCCGATGATGAATGTCATCGATATCAGAAAAATGGCGGAAATAGCGAAAAGACACGGACTGCTGCTGATTGTGGACAATACGTTTTTGTCGCCGTATTTTCAAAGACCGCTCGAGCTGGGAGCCGATATCGTTGTTTGCAGCGGAACGAAATTTCTTGGAGGGCACAACGATACCATCGCGGGTTTTGTGGTGACAAATGTAAAAGAAATTTCCGAAAAATTAAGATTTATTATTAAGACGGTAGGCTCGGGTCTTGCGCCGTTTGACAGCTGGCTGATTTTGCGGGGCATAAAAACGCTTCCGCTGCGTATGGAAAAATCGCAGGAAAACGCGAAAGAAATTGTCGCGTGGCTCCTTGAAAATCCGCATGTCAAACAGGTGTATTATCCGGGAATTGAGGGAAGTAAAGGCTACGAAATCTGCAAACGGCAGGCGTCGGGGTTTGGCAGCATGATTACATTTGAAGTGGAGAGCAGAGAGCTTGCGTTAAAAATATTGGAATCCGTGCGGCTGATTCAGTTCGCGGAGAGCCTTGGCGGTGTGGAAACGCTGATTACATATCCGGCGGTACAGACGCACGCCGACGTTCCGAAGGAGATTCTTTTAGAAAACGGCATTACGGACAAGGTGCTTAGGCTTTCAACGGGAATTGAGGACAGCAAGGATTTGATTGACGATTTGCGCCGCGCATTTTATGATGAAAGATAGGAATTTGGCGTGGCGGATAAAATATTTGATTAGGCGGTGACGGTTATGGGAAAATACAATTTTGACGAAGAAGTGGATAGAAGAAATACCGATTGTTTAAAATATGATTTCGCGAAAGAACGGGGAAAACAGGAGGGAATTTTGCCGCTGTGGGTCGCGGATATGGATTTTCGCACGGCGCCCCAGATAACGGACGCGCTGGTAGAACGGGCAAGGCACGGTATTTTCGGTTACAGCGAGATGAAGGAGGATTATTTTCAGGCGTTATACAATTGGTTTTTAACACATTTTCATTGGGAAACCAAAGAAGAGTGGCTTGTGAAAACGCCGGGGGTTGTTTTCGCGATTGCGGCGGCAGTGAGGGCATTTACGGACGAGGGGGACGGTGTGCTGTTGTGCCAGCCGGTGTATTATCCGTTTATGGACTGTATTCTGGACAATAGGCGGAATGCAGTGAACAGCCAGCTTGTATACAGGGACGGACAGTATGTGGTTGATTTTGCGGATTTTGAGAGAAAAATCATTGAAAATCGTGTGAAACTGTTTCTGCTTTGCAGTCCCCACAATCCGGTCGGCAGGGTGTGGACAAGAGAGGAACTGATAACGATTGGAGAAATTTGCCTGAAACATCAGGTTGTGGTATTATCAGATGAAATACACTGCGATTTTACATACGATGGATTTGTGCATACGCCGTTTGCTGCCATCAGTGAGGAATTTGCGAAAAATTCCATTATCTGCACGGCGCCGAGCAAAACGTTTAACCTTGCGGGACTGCAGGTCTCCAATATTTTTATTCCGGACGGGGTAAAAAGAAAACGGTTTTGTAAAGCGGTGGACGCGGCAGGTTACAGCCAGTTAAACGTGATGGGGCTTGTGGCGGCAAAGGCTGCTTATACTTACGGCGGCGAGTGGCTTAGTGAGCTCAAGGCGTATCTTGCCGGTAATCTTTCGTTTGTAAGAGAATTTTTAAAAGAAAATATCCCGCAGATAAAACTTGTGGAGCCGCAGGGATTGTATCTTATCTGGCTGGATTGCAGCGCTTTGGGACTGTCCTGCGAGGAATTGGAGAGGCTGGTGTGTGAGCGGGCAAATTTGTGGCTTGACGGTGGAATTATGTTCGGTAAGGAAACGGGGCAGTTTCAGCGAATCAACATCGCGTGTACGAGAAGGACGCTGCGGCAGGCGATGGAACAGCTTGCGGACGCAGTAAAATCAATTTAGGAGAAGCAGAGTGCAAAATCGGTTTGTGAGAACGGAAATGTTATTGGGAAGCGGTAACATGGAAAAATTGAAAAATGCGCATGTGATTGTTTTCGGCGTCGGCGGCGTCGGGGGCTATGTTGTGGAGGCGCTTGCAAGAAGCGGCGTGGGCGAATTGACGCTTGTGGATGATGATGTGGTCGCAGAGTCCAACATAAACCGCCAGATTATCGCGACAACACGGACGGTCGGAATGGCGAAGGTGGACGCGGCAAGAGCGCGTATCCTTGAAATCAATCCCGAGATAACGGTTCATGCCTGCCGGATGTTTTATTTGCCGCAGACCGCGGACCAGTTTGAATTCACACAGTATGATTATGTGGTGGACGCCATCGATACGGTTTCCGGGAAAATCGCGCTGGCGCTTGAGGCAGAACGCTGTGGCGTTCCCATTGTCAGTTCCATGGGAGCGGGCAATAAATTGGACGCTTCGGCGTTTGAGGTGGCGGATATTTACGAGACGTCCGTCTGTCCGCTTGCGAAAGTGATGCGCAGGGAACTGAAAAAACGGGGCGTTGGGAAATTAAAAGTGGTATATTCAAAAGAGGAACCGATGACGCCGCTTGATGAAGCGTTGCTGATGGTGGAGCCTGAGGACTCATCTCGTGAAAATCCGGCTGCGGTACAGAATGATTCTTTACAGGAAAAGAGCAGTATGGGAGCCAGAAAACGGCAGACGCCGGGAAGCGTCGCGTTTGTGCCGTCTGTTGCGGGACTGATAATTGCCGGGGAAGTGGTAAAGGATTTAACGGGATTTTGACTTTGGGGCGCGATTGAGATATACTAATCATAGAATACGGAGTATTCATGATAGACTATATATGCATTTATGACGGTACATGCACATTTACCGGATAAATTTCATTGATAGATACTGGGAGGATTGATTTATGAGCAAGCAGATTGAAGAAGAAATTGACGGCATTGTGAAAAATATTCTGGACGATTACCGGAATAAGAGGGCAATCGATAAAGTGAATATTTACAATCAGCCGGATAAAGAAGAAATTCTTGACATGCTTCAGAAGTTACAGTACATTCTTTTTCCCGGTTTTTATAAAGATAAAGTGTACAAAATATACAATATTGAGCATCATGTGTCCACGGTGATTGAGGACGTGATGTTTCACCTGAATAAGCAGATAACGGTTGTATTAAAATACTGCGACGCATTTCCGGGTCAGTCGGACGAGGAGCTTTCCAAAAAGGCGCAGCAGATGTCCGTAGACTTCTTAAAGACGATTCCGAAAATCAGGGAGTATCTGGATACGGATTTGCAGGCGGCGGTGGACGGTGACCCGGCGGCAAGCTGTAAGGATGAGGTTATATTTTCTTATCCCGGTTTTTATGCCATCACGGTGTACCGGCTTGCGCATGAGCTGTTTCAACTGTCCGTTCCGATGATACCGCGTATTATGACGGAACATGCCCACGGTGTTACCGGAATTGATATTCATCCGGGTGCGTCCATCGGCAGATATTTTTTCATTGACCACGGCACGGGAATTGTTATCGGTGAGACCACCACAATCGGCGACAATGTTAAAATTTATCAGGGGGTTACGCTTGGCGCGCTGTCCACTAAGGAAGGACAGAAACTGCGCGGAACGAAGCGCCACCCGACCATTGGTAACAATGTTACTATTTATTCGGGCGCATCGATACTTGGCGGCGATACGGTAATCGAGGAAAATGTTGTTGTGGGCGGCAACGCGTTTATCACGAAGTCCATTGAAGAAGGAACGAGAGTCAGCGTAAAGAATCAGGAACTGCAGATGAAACGGAACGGAAAGTAACCGCCGGTTATTTTTTGTAACAATAAATTAAATACGGTTCAGTTGTGGAGAAGAAAGGCTCATGCTATGATAAACACAGCAGGGGCCTTTGTTTTTTGAAAAAATGAATTTTGCGGCGCGTTGAACGCTGCGTTTTGACAGGAGGAGAAATATGAAAATTGATGAAGTCATCAGGAAAAGGAGAAAAGAACTGAACCTGACGCAGGAACAGATTGCCACGCTCCTTGGCGTATCGGCTCCCGCGGTTAATAAATGGGAAAACGGTAACAGCTATCCCGATATTACACTGCTTTCGCCATTGGCGAGGGTTCTGGGCATTGACATCAACGAGCTGCTGGGGTTTTACGAAAATCTGTCGCAGCAGGAAGTGAATATGATTATTGAGGAAGTTGCGAAAATCAAGGAAACGCAGGGATTTGAAGCGGCGTTCGCAAAAGCGGAAGAGTCCGTGAGGAATTATCCGAAAAATTATGCATTAATGGGCAGTCTGGCGTTTGTTCTGAATATGTATCTGCATCAGGAGAGCGGCATTGACAGGGAAGCTTACGCAGGGAAACTATACGCGTGGCTGTCGGCGGTTGCCGGCAGCGGCGATGAAATGATGGCGGAAAGCGCGCTGGTTGTATTGTGCAATGAGGAGCTGCAAAAGAAAAATTTTGAGAAAGCGCAGGAGTATCTGGACAGGCTCGCACCAAAAAAGCAGTTTGATAAACGTATCACGCAGGCGGCGCTTTTTATTGAAAAAGGAGATTTTGACAGCGCGTATGCATTGTATGAGAAAAAGATTTACGAGGAAGTCAACATATTATCCGGAACGCTTTCGTTGTTCGCTGAACTAAAATGCAGGCAGAAGGAGTATGATACCGCGCTGCGAAGCGCACAGTTACTTGGTATTCTCGGAGAAGCATTTCAGATGGGAACGTTTCAGACAAACGCTTCCAAACTTACGGTATATGCGTCTATGCAGGACGCTGACGGTGTTATCGGAGTGCTTGAGCAGCTTCTTGCCGATTGGAATTATCTGGCTTCACAGAAGTGTTATCTCAACGAGCATATCAAGAAAGAGAACGGGATAGAAAACGAATCGCTTCGGAAGATGTTGAAGAAGATGGCGGAATTGGAGGAATTTGATTTTCTGAGGGAAGACGCGCGGTTTCAAAACATTGTGAAACGGTTGAATGGGTGAAAAGAGGGTGTTTTGGACGATGCCTTCATTAGAGGATATGCGCATGAGGCAGGTCCAAAACACCCTTTTAATTCTTTTTTTATTTACTTTCGGCTTTATGACGACGCAGCAGTCTTCTCTTAAATGCTTTGAATTTCATTAAAGCGCCGCTTGTATACAGGACGCCGACAATCATCATGCCAAAGGCGAATCCCAGCGCAATGCCGGCGACGGCGCCGTCGGCAAACGTTTCATCAATCCCCATGAAATTCATTGCCATGTAAATAATAAAGGCGATTACCCCCGCAATAAACAGAACGCACAGGCGTTTTGCCAGTTGTTGTTTTTCCGCGTTGCTGTAATCGGCAATTTTTAACGCGGTTTCTTCCAGTTCTTTGTTCATAGTCTCACTTTTCCTTTCTCCGTCTAATAGTTCCCGGATTTCAATCTGATAAAAATCTGCCATCTGGATTAAAATGTCAAGGTCCGGCATATTAAAACCGGTCTCCCATCTGGAAACGGTTCTTCCGGATACGTTGAGTCGTTCCGCAAGCGTTTCCTGTGTGATTCCTTTTTCTTTTCGAAGCTGTTTCATAAAGGCTCCGATTTTCTTCTGGTCCATGTGGTTCCTCCTTTCCGGTTACAGATTACAATATAGTTGACGGATTGAACACGACATAAAGTGAGAAATGCCGTTTTTATATGGATTAGACACGGGGTGTCCAGTGTAGGTGCGGTACTGTTTATTCGTGATAACTATATCATAAATATGCGGATAGGGACAAGGAAAATTACGTAAAAACACACATAAAGCTGCCGCATCAACAGAGTGATTCCTGACAGAAAATTTTTTTAAAAATTCTCTGTCATATCTGTGTTTGCGGCAGCTTGGGTTTTTATTTTACGGCTTCTTCCGAATATTTTGTTGTAATGATGTCTTCATAAGGCACGTTTCCGTCAAGCTGGCCTGCAGTTTCTAAGATGTCGCAGAGCAAATCAAAACTGTCCTTGGTGAAGATGGTATCGTTTTTCCAAGTGTCCTGTTCTTTATAACGTTCTACAATGATTGCAATCGTTTTTACATCTGTTTCAGGAAACTGAGGAGCAATGATAGCTGCGATTTCATCGGCGCTGTGGCTGTTGACATATTCAAGTCCTTTCTGGATAGCATTTGTGAATCCCTGAATCACCTGCGGGTTTTTCTCAATATAGCTCTGCTTTGCGCTGTAAGCGGTGTAAGGCACATAGCCGCTGTCAACGCCGAGGGAAGCGACAACGTAGCCGTCACCCTGAAGTTCTAAGTTAGTAGCATGGGGTTCAAATTCAACTGTCATCTCTCCCTGTCCACCGCTAAACGCTCCGGCAGTCAGACCGAAATCGATATTCTGTACCATATCTAAGTCATTTTTCGGGTCGATATTGTTTTGTTTCAAAACATATTCGAATACCATTTGCGGCATACCGCCTTCACGCCCTGCAAGAACGGTTTTACCTTTAATGTCTTCCCATGTGAAATCGTCGTCGGCTTCTCTTGAAACAAGGAAATTACCTGCGCGCTGTGTCAACTGCGCAAAGTTTACGGCGTAGTCTTTCGAACCTTCCAGATACACATAGATAGAAGCTTCAGAGCCCATAAAGCCAATCTGTGCCTCATCGGAAACGAGTGCGGTCATAACCTTGTCGGCTCCGAATCCCGTTACAAGCGTTAAATCAATGCCCGCTTCTTTAAAATAACCTTCTTCAATAGCGACATACTGCGGAGCGTAGAAAATTGAGTGCGCCACTTCATTTAATGTGACAGGGGTAAGCGTAGCTTCGGTCGGTTCTTTCTCCTTTTTGCATCCGCTGAATGTGCATAAAATCATTAGTAAAGCAACTGTTACAAGTATTCTTTTTTTCATAATTAAACTCTCCTATATGTTCCCTATAGGTTATGCCTGCCGTGTGAAAAGTGTGATTGCATTTCCCGTTCGGACTTGCTACAATAAAAACAACGTGTATTTTAGCGCAAACGGTAAAACATATCATTGTACATGAATGGGTTTGGAGAGACAATATGGAAAAAGAATTCAATTATAAAATAGATTTGCATACACATACCATTGCGAGCGGACATGCATATAACACGATAGACGAAATGGTAAAAGCGGCAAGAAAAAAAGGCATGACGTATCTCGGCATCACGGAACATGCCCCGAATATGCCGGGAACCTGTAAGGACTTTTATTTTCATAATTTGAAAGTTGTGCCGAGAAAACGGAAAAATCTGGAACTTCTGCTCGGATGTGAGGCAAATATTATTAATTATGAAGGAAAAGTGGATTTGGCGGAGTGGGTTTTAAAGGAAATGGACGTGGTGATTGCCAGTATGCATATTCCGTGCGTGAAGCCGGGCAGCATGGAGGAGAATACGAATGCTTATATTAAGGCGATGCAGAATCCGTTTATCAATATCATCGGACATCCGGACGACGGAAGGTATCCGGCAGACTATGAAAGAATTGTCAAAGCGGCGAAAGAAACACATACGCTTTTAGAAATTAACAATAATTCCCTGCGTCCGTCGGGACCGCGCAAAGACACACGCGCCAATGACGCGGTGATTCTTAGGTTATGCATGGATCATGACGTGATGGTTGTGTTTGGCAGCGACGCCCATGTGAAAGAGGATATTGGTAATTTTGGGATGATAGAGGATGTTGTAAAAGAGGTGCATTTTCCCGAACGGCTGATTGCAAATACCGATATTGAACGGCTGACAGGCTATCTTAATAGATACAGACAGCCTGTTTAAAAAGTTCATTATAGCGGGTAATAAAGAGTCCCATATCGTATTCCTTGATGCCGCTTAGCGGGTCGGCTACAGTTACGGTACTTTTTTCATAATCATATCCGCACAATACAACGCAGTGCTCCTGGGATTGCCAGAACACTGTGTTTTCATTTACTTCCCATGTTTTGGTGACAGAGGTTGGAAGCAGATTGACGGTTGTCCATACAACGACCGGCTTATTATCCGCAATCAGGTGGAACAGGGATGTAAAATTGCTTCCCGTCAGATTGTGAACTTTCAGCGAAGAACGATTGTCGGCAATATAGGAAGCCGCGGTGTCCGCGATAACCGGAGCAAAGCATCCGTAGCTTCCGGCTTGTCTCGGGTCGCCGATAAAGGCGGTATTCATATCGACGGTTCCGGCTTCGCCTTTTGGCAGGTAGTTGTCGGATAAATCACATTTGTCGGCAGAAAGTCCCATATAATTCAAAAGCATGGTGAGGGAAGTGACCTCGCATCCGGCAGGCAGTTCGGGATTTTGCAGGATTGTCTCCATCGTAATCACATGGTTTTGGGGAATCCCCGGCTCTATCGCAATGTGCACGAGATTTGCGTCGATAATTTCCTGTGCCTCCTGTTCGGAAAGCGTGGATTCCACGATAATCTGCGCCATGATTTCCTCCCTTGTGGGAGGCAGCGGTTTATTTTTCTGATATACACCGTAAAAATACAGTCCCGCGACAGACGCGGCGATGACAAAAAGCGATATCAGCAGTGTTTTCATAAATACTTTCAGTTCTTTGGAAACGGACATGATTTTCATTCCTTTTTCAAATATATAAATGAATTATATCGGGAAAAGCGGTTTTGCGCAACTACATTTGTGAAACTTGTGTAAAATCCGCATTTACAAATTTTACCGGATTGGATATACTTGGAATTGGTATAAGTAAAAATTATTTTATAACCAAAGGTATAATGGTAACTTATGGATATTAATTTGGAGTATTACAAGATTTTTTATTATGTCGGCATCGCGGGGAGTATTTCCGGCGCTGCGAATAAACTGTGCATCTCTCAGCCTGCCGTCAGCCAGGCGGTGAAACAGCTTGAAACGGCGCTTGGTACGAGTCTGTTTGTGCGTCAGTCGAAGGGCGTTACGTTTACCGCCGAAGGAGAAGTACTGTTTTCTTATATTAAGCAGGGTTACGAGTACATGCTTCTTGGCGAAAGCAAGTTAAAACAGCTTCTGGACATGGATAAAGGTGAGGTGCGCATCGGCGCGAGCGATATGACGCTGCGCTATTATCTGTTGAATCATCTGGAAACATTTCACGGGAAATATCCGAATATCAAGGTTTCCGTCACGAACGCGCCGACCCCGGAGACGTTACAATATTTATCGGAAGGAAAAATTGATTTCGGCATTGTCAGCGGGCCAGTGGAGGCGGCGGAGTGGCTTTCTGTCAGTCCGGTAAAAGATATTCAGGATGTTTTTATTGCGGGCAGCCGTTTTCAAAAATTATGCGGAAAAAAATTGCATTTTAAACAGTTGGAAAAACTGCCGGTTGTCTGTCTGGAACAAAATACCAGTACCAGAAAATATGTGGATGATTTTTTGCGGGAAAACGGCGTGGTGATTACGCCGGAATTTGAAATCGCGACCAGCGACATGATTGTGCAGTTTGTGCTCAAAAATTTCGGCGTCGGCTGCGTGGTAAAGGAATTTGCCAGGGATTTTCTTGATTCGGGAGAAATTTTTGAGCTGCGTTTTCACAAGGAAATTCCCGTGAGACAAATCTGTGTTGCCATGAACGAGAAAATGCCGATGTCCAATGCGGGAAAACATTTATATGAAATGATGTTGAAATGATATAACTATATATTATGGAAGATATAAAAAGTATTGATTTTACTTATAATAGTAATTCTGATATAATAAATCAGGTGTCATGAGCGTTTGGACACACATTTTTTATGCATTCGTGCAGAATGGAGGATGTTATGGTTAGAGCAGTTGTAGGTGCGAACTGGGGTGACGAGGGAAAAGGTAAAATCACCGATATGCTGGCGGAGGAATCAGATATTATTGTGAGATTTCAGGGCGGCAGCAACGCGGGACATACAATTATAAACGATTACGGCAGGTTTGCGCTGCATTTACTTCCGTCGGGTGTGTTTTACGGACATACGACGAGCGTAATCGGCAACGGTGTCGCGCTGAATATTCCGTACTTATTGAATGAATTAAAGTCTTTGACGGACCAGGGGGTTCCGGCGCCGAAGATTCTTGTGTCCGACCGGGCGCAGATTCTGATGCCGTATCATATCAGTTTTGATGCTTATGAGGAGGAGCGGCTTGGCGGTAAGGCGTTTGGTTCGACGAAGTCGGGTATTGCTCCGTTCTATTCGGATAAATACGCTAAAATCGGTTTTCAGGTAAGCGAGTTGTTTGACGAGACTGCGCTTAGGGATAAAGTAGAACGCGTGATTGCGTATAAGAATATATTACTGGAGCATTTATACCACAAACCGCTCCTTGATCCGCAGGAGACGTTTGAACTGCTGCTTTCTTACCGCGATATGGTAGAACCGTATGTTGCGGATGTGTCTGCGTTTCTGCATGACGCAATCAAAAACGGCAAAAACATTTTGCTGGAAGGGCAGCTTGGCGCGTTAAAAGACCCTGACCACGGCATTTATCCGATGGTTACGTCTTCATCTACGCTCGCGGCTTATGGCGCAATTGGCGCAGGTATTCCGGCGGCGGAGATTAAGAACGTTACGACGGTGGTGAAAGCATATTCGTCGGCAGTGGGCGGCGGCGCTTTCGTCAGCGAGCTTTTTGGAGACGAGGCAAACGAGCTTCGTGTGCGCGGCGGCGATAAGGGTGAGTTCGGCGCGACGACGGGCAGACCTAGAAGAGTAGGCTGGTTTGACGCGGTTGCCACACGATATGGCTGTAGAATGCAGGGGACGACGGAAGCCGTCATTACGGTTCTTGATGTGCTCGGCTATCTCGACGAGATTCCGATTTGCATCGGTTATGAGATTGACGGCAAGGTGACTAGAGACTTCCCTGTTACCTGTAAACTGGAAAAGGCAAAACCGGTTTTGGAGACGCTGCCGGGCTGGAAGTGTGATATCCGCGGTATTAAGCGTTACGAGGAACTGCCGGAAAACTGCCGTAAGTATATTGAGAGAATTGAGAAAGAGATTGAAGTGCCTGTTTCAATGGTTTCTAACGGACCGGGAAGGCATGAGATTATAAAAAGGTAATGAGCGATGATTCGAAATATTGTATTTGATTTGGGCGGTGTGCTGGTGGATTTTCATCCGGCAAAAGCCATGAAAAAACTGGGGTTTTCCAAGGAGACGGCAGCAATTTTCCATGAAAATATTTTTTCAAAGCTATGGGAATTGTGCGACAGAAATCCGCTTAGCGACGACGAAATCCGCAATTTATTTAAAAGCCGTGTCAAAGGATTTGAGAGAGAGGTTGACCTTCTGTGGGATAATATTACCGAAGTGACGGGAGTGTATGATTATTCCTGCGGCTGGATAGAAAGTCTTAAAAAACGCGGTTTTTCTTTATATATTCTGTCTAATTTTGGAAAACAGGCGTTTGAGTCGAATGCCAAAATCTATCCGTTTTTAAATGAGATGGATGGAAGGGTAGTTTCTTATGAGATTGGGTACATCAAACCGGAACCTGAAATTTACCGCCATTTATTTGAAAAATACGGATTGAAGCCGGATGAATGCGTGTTTATCGACGACCGTATGAAGAACGTTGAAGGCGCCGTCCGGTGCGGCATGAAAGGTATCTGCTTTGCAGGTTTTGAGCAGGCGGCAGGAGAGCTGGAGCGGGTGATTGCACAGGGGTAAACAAAATAATAATGTATAGAAAGAAACAGGATGACCGATTCGAATGGTCATCCTGTTTAATTTTTTTTCATAACTCTTATCAG